>NZ_RZQI01000189.1:0-8141 GCF_003998335.1 Mesorhizobium sp. M7A.F.Ca.CA.002.05.1.1
GATGATCAACTATACGGCCGGACCGGCGAGCGTCACCGCGGCCGTGCGCACGGCGGTGATAAGGACCGTGATTTCCTCCCGCGCATTCGTCGAGAAGGCCGATCTGGCCGATATCGTCGCGGCGGTCGAAAAAGGCGGCGCCAAGCTGCTGTGGCTGGAGGATGTGCGGGAGAGCGTTACCGCGCTGGACAAGCTTGCCGCCGCTCTGCTGTGGCGCTGGCCGCTGCAGCGGCAGGATGCGGCCAAGCCGGCCGTGATTCTGTTTACTTCGGGCTCGGAAGGCACGCCGAAGGCGGTCGTGCTGTCGCACAAGAACCTGTACGCCAACGCCATGCAGGCCGAGGCGCGGATCACCATCTCGCCGGCCGACATCCTGCTCAACGTGCTGCCGGTGTTCCACTCCTTCGGCCTGACGGGCGGCACCATCCTGCCGCTGGTCACCGGGGTAAAGCTGTTCCTCTACCCCTCGCCGCTGCACTACAAGATCATCCCCGAGGTGGCGCGCAAGGTGAAGCCGACCATTATGTTCGGCACCGACACGTTCCTCGCCAACTATGCGCGCACCGCCAAGGACGGCGATTTTTCCAGCCTGCGCTTCGTCGTCGCCGGCGCCGAGGCGGTGAAGCCGGAAACCCGCCGCGTCTATCGCGAGCGCTTCCAGGCCGAGATCATCGAAGGTTTCGGGCTGACCGAGGCGGCACCGGTGGTTGCCGTCAACACGGCAATCCATGGCCGCGACGGCACGGTCGGCCGGCTGCTGCCTGCCATGCGCATGAAGCTGGAGCCGGTCGAGGGCATCTCCGACGCCGGCCAATTGTGGCTCGACGGGCCGAACCTGATGATGGGCTACATGACGTCGGACCGCCCCGGTGAGTTGCAGCCGCTGACCGGCTGGCACGATACCGGCGACATCGTCGCCGTCGACCGCGAGGGCTTCATCACCATTCGCGGCCGCGCCAAGCGCTTCGCCAAGATCGCCGGCGAGATGGTGTCGCTGGGGGCGGTCGAGATGCTGGTGCAGTCGCTGTGGCCGGAGGAGCGCCACGCGGCTGTGGCGGTGCCGGACAAGAGACGCGGCGAGCGCATCGTGCTGGTCACCACCGCCGACGATGCCAATCCCGACGAGCTGCGCAAATTCGGCAAACAGGCGGGCGCCGCCGAACTGATGGTGCCGAACGACATCGTCAAGGTGGAGGAAATCCCGGTGCTGGGTTCCGGCAAGACCGACTATGTGTCGACGAGGAAATTGGCGATCGACAGGCTGGGGCTCGGCGTCGCGGCCTGAGTCAGATCAAGCACTTCTGCGAATTTTCTAACCTATATCGGAGGGCGGCACTTTCTCGCCCTCGCGCTTGGCGCGCTTCGAATAGGCGCGCACGCTGAATGGCAGGAAGATCAGGTAGCCGGCGACCGAGGCGGTCAGCGTGTACCAGGGATAGGTCATCAGCAGGAGCACGTAGAGTACGACACCGAGGATGATCGGCAACACCCTGTCGCCCGGGATCCTTAGGCTCTTGCCGGAATAGACCGGCAGCCGGCTGACCAGCAGGAAGGCGACCAGGATGGTGAAGCCGGTGGCGACGAAGGCGGCGGGGCGACTGGGCTCCAGCCCTGTGCGCAGGAAATAGAGATAGAGCGGCAGCATCACCAGCACGGCGCCCGCCGGCGCCGGCACGCCGACGAAATATTCGGACTGCCATATGGGGCGATCGCCCTTCTCGTCGTCGAGCACGTTGAAACGGGCGAGGCGCAACCCGCAGGCGATGGCGAACAGCAGTGCCGCGATCCAGCCCGGCGAGCCGGCGCGGTCGAGCAGGAAGGCATAGAGCACCAGAGCCGGCGCCACGCCGAAATTGACGATGTCGGCCAGCGAATCCATCTGAGCGCCGAATTTGGAGGTCGCCTTCAACATCCGCGCCAGACGGCCGTCGATGCCGTCGAGGAAGGCGGCAAGCAGCACCATCACCACCGCCGGCTCGAAGCGGCCTTCGAAGCCGAAGCGGATGCCGGACAGGCCGGCGCAGATGGCGAGCACGGTGACCAGATTGGGCAGCACCATGCGCATCGGGATTTCGCGGATGCGCGGACCGCCGCTGGCATGGGCCTCGAACTTTTTGTATTGCGTGCCCACCGGTCAGGAAACCCGAACAAGAGGCGTGCCGGCAACACCGCCGAATTCGGCCAGCACGGTTTCGCCGCCAACCGCCGTCTGGCCGACGGCAACGCGCGGCGTGGCGGTCAGGGGCAGGAACACATCGACACGCGAGCCGAAGCGGATCAGGCCGAAACGCTCGCCAGTGCCGATTGAGCCGCCGGCCTCGGCCCAACAGACGATGCGGCGCGCCACCAGGCCGGCGATCTGGACGGCCGCGACCGTGCCGTTGGGGCTCTCGATGACCAGGCCGTTGCGCTCGTTCTCGGTGCTTGCCTTGTCGAGTTCGGCATTGAGGAATTTGCCCGGCCGGTGCTCGATTTTCGCAATACGGCCGCGCACCGGGGCGCGGTTCACGTGGCAGGAGAAGACGTTCATGAACACCGAGATCCGGGTCATCTCTGCATTGCCGAGGCCGAGTTCGCGCGGCGGCACGGCGGGTCCGACCGCCGAGATGATGCCGTCGGCGGGGCTGACCACCAGGCGGTCATCGACCGGCGTGACGCGCTCGGGATCGCGGAAGAAATAAACGCACCAGGCCGTCAGGATCAGACCGATCCAGAACAGGATCGAGGAGAAATAGCCGAGGAAAAGCGTCGCCGCGCCAAAGGCCGCGATGAAGGGATAGCCTTCGCGATGGATCGGTACGAATGCGTTCTTGACCGTATCGACAAGGCTCATCGGGTGTAAACGGGCTCCGTTTCAGGTGGGGCCTCAATAGCCGAAAGCCCCCCTCGCCGCAACGCAACAATGGGGAATGCCATATTCAGCGTCGAAGCGCCGGCACCTGGCATCGGTTTGCCGTAACGGCTTTTCTAAAGCCCCGGAACCCGCTGATAGTTGGCGATGTCGGCGCGCACGCCGAGCCGGGCGATCGTCTCGTGCGGGTTGAAAGCGATGCGCTCGTGCGCGGCCTTGACGATCGGCACGACGTTGTCGATGGCTGCCTGGCTTTCCCATTCGACGATGGTCACAAGGTTGAACTCGCCCGGCCCTGAGAATTGCTCGAGCAGGAAATCCTGCACGAACCCCTGCTGCAGGCGCAGCAATTCATGCGTTGTCCTGACCTTGGCGAGTATCTCCTCGCGGGCGGCGGCAGGCACGACGAACTTGTCCACCCTGAACACGCTGCGGCCGTCAACGCTCTGATTTGTCTTGCTCATTTCGATTTCTCCGTTCCTGGATCATGGTGTTTTTTGGGCTCCAGGAACGGCCTACAATCTCAACTTATGTTGAGGTCAAGCGCAAAAATCAGGTCATGCGCCGAACTTTCAATTCACCTCCGACGTTCGCCGACGAACGACAACGCCAAGCTCGTCGCCCTCGCGGGCGATGCGTAGGCGCTCCTCGGCCTCGGTCGCCTCGCGCTGGCGGTCCCACATCGAGGCGTAGAGGCCATGCTTGCGCATCAGCTCGGCATGGGTGCCGCGCTCGGCGATCTGGCCGTCCTGCAGCACGATGATCTCATCGGCCGTGATTACCGTCGACAGGCGGTGGGCGATGACGATGGTGGTGCGGCCACGGCTGACCAGATCGAGCGCGGCCTGGATCTCCTGCTCGGTGTGACTGTCGAGCGCCGAGGTCGCTTCGTCGAGCATCAGGATCGGCGGCGCCTTCAGGATGGTGCGGGCGATCGCCACGCGCTGCTTTTCGCCGCCCGAAAGCTTCAGCCCGCGTTCGCCGACCATCGACTTGTAGCCGTCAGGCAATCGCTCGATGAACGGACCGATCTGGGCTAGTTCAGCGGCTTTCTGCATGTCCTCCTCGCTGGCTCCGATGCGGCCGTAGCGGATGTTGTAGGCGATGGTGTCGTTGAACAGCACGGTGTCCTGCGGCACCATGCCGATCGCGCCACGCAGGCTCTCCTGCGTCACGTCCCTGATATCCTGGCCGTCGATCAACACCTGGCCGGACTGAACGTCGTAAAAGCGGAACAGAAGCCGCGAGATGGTCGATTTGCCGGCACCCGAAGGCCCGACAATGGCGACGGTCTTGCCGGCCGGCACCTCGAAGCTGATGCCCTTCAGGATCTTGCGGTTCGGGTCATAGGAAAAATGCACGTCGCGGAACTCGACCTTGCCGGCGCTCACGGCGAGCGGCCTGGCATCCGGCTTGTCGACGATCTCCTGCGGCACATCCAGAAGGTCGAACATCTGCTCGATGTCGGTCAGCCCCTGGCGGATTTCGCGGTAGATGAAGCCGATGAAATTGAGCGGCACCGACAGCTGCATCAGCATGGCGTTGATGAAGACGAAGTCACCGACCGTCTGCGTGCCGGCCTGCACTTCAAGCGCCGACATGCACATGACGATGACGGTGCCGAGGCCGAAGATGATGCCCTGGCCGAAATTCAGCCAGCCGAGCGAGGTCCAGATGCGCGTCGCGGCGACCTCGTAGCGTGCCATGGAGCGGTCGAAGCGCTCGGCTTCCATGCTTTCGTTGTTGAAATATTTGACCGTTTCGTAATTGAGCAGCGAGTCGATCGCCTTGGTGTTGGCGTCGGTGTCGCTGTCGTTCATGTCGCGGCGGATCGAGATGCGCCAGTCGCTGGCGCGCACCGTGAACCAGACATAGACCCAGACGGTGACCGCGACGACGACCACATATTTCCAGCCATAGGTGTAGGCGAAGATGCCGGTGGTCAGCGCGAATTCGAGGATGGTCGGCGCCGTGTTGAGCATGATGAAGCGCACGATCGTCTCGATGCCCTTGGTGCCGCGCTCGATGATGCGCGACAGGCCGCCGGTGCGACGCTCCAAGTGGAAGCGCAGCGATAGTTGGTGCATGTGAACGAAGGTGCGGAAGGCGAGCTGGCGCACCGCGTATTGGCCGACGCGTGCAAACAGCGCGTCGCGCAGCTGATTGAAGCCAAGCTGCACCAGGCGCACGACATTGTAGGCGACGACCAGCATGACCGGCGCCAGCAGAAATGTCGGCAGCGGTGGCACCGATTTGGAGTCGCCGGCCAGCGCGTCCGTTGCCCATTTGAAGAAATAGGGACCGGCGACCAGCGTCAGCTTGGCGACGACGAGCAACAGCGTCGCCCAGGTGACCCGGGCTCTCAGATCGGCGCGATCCGCCGGCCACATATAGGGCCACAAATTGAGCAGCGTCTTGAAGGTCGAGGAGTCGGAGACGGTTTTTTCGGCCATTTTTGGCGCCTTCTTCTTATTTTCAGCGGCCGGAGCAGCAGGAATTGACGAGGGCGGCCACCGATGCAGAAACATCGGCGAGCGCGGCACGGTCGATCGCATAGCGCGAACGCTGGCGATCGGGCTCGAAGCGAACCAGCCCGGCTTCGACCAGTATTTTCAGATGTTGTGACACGGTGGACTGCGCCAGATCGAACCGATCGACGACTTCGCGGCAGTAGCAGGAGTTGCTTGCGGACAAGTATTTCAGGATTTCGATCCGAGCCGGGTGCGAAAGTGCTGCCAGCCGGGTGGCAACGGCTCGGCTGTCCGGGGTGCAGCCAGGTGCGTTTGTTTCCATAAGGGAATCAGTCATCGTCCATCGGCGATAGACGATGAGCAGGTCTGCGGCAAGCTACCCCGATGGGTAGAGCGACCTAATCTCCCCCCTTGAGGGGGAGATGTCACCAAAGGTGACAGAGGGGGTCGGTGCGTCCTGACGCGACGTCGTTTGGAGAAAAGAGAAGGTCGGCGCTTCACGCGCGACGACCCCTCTGGCCTGCCACCTCCCCCTCAAGGAGGGAGATTGGCCAATCGCCAACCCTACTGCGTCTTGGCCGGCGCTGTCGTTGCCTGCTCGCCCATCGCCTTGAGGTCGGCGGCTTCGCCTTCCTTCGACTTTTCCGGGACCTTGAACACCTGCCCCGGCCAGATGCGGTCGGGATCGCTGATCTGGTCTTGGTTGGCGAGGTAGATGGTCGAGAAGCGCACGCCATGGCCATAGACGCGCCGCGAGATCCGCCACAGCGTGTCGTTGCGGCGGATGATGACGGCGCCGTCGGCATGTTCAAGCTTGGGCGCCACGGTCTCGGGCACGTCGCTCGGCGGCGTCGCCTCCGCCACAACGGCCGGAGCCTCGGTGGCGGGAGCAGGCGTGGTGGCCGGAGCCGTCCCGGCCGCGGCCGGCGCCTCGGCGGCGGCAGGTGCGGCCGGCTTGGGCTGAACGGGCTTCGGCGCCGAGGGTGCCACGGCGGCGACCGCTTCGCCCGGCTCGCGCTCGAACGGCACGGCTGCGCGGGCCACAACTGTCACACCGTCGGTATCGAGGCCGTCGACACGTATTGTGTAGCTGCCGACCGGAATGTCGCGCGCCGCCTCGACCAGGAAATGACCATCCGTCGACGTTTGCGCATCACCGAGCAGGATGTCGTTGGCATAGGCGCGCACCTTGCGGCCGGCATCGGCGAGACCGGCGACAAAGATCTTGCTGCCGTCGATCTCGACCGCCTCGACGACGATCTTGGGCTCGGTCACGCCTGCAACGGGCGGCGTCGCCGGCGCAGGAGCCGGTGCTGCTTCCACCACGGCAGGTGCTGGGGCGGCTGGTGCCGGAGCAGTTGCGGGCGCTTCGGCTGCGGGAGCAGCCGGCGCGGTGGCCTGAGCAGCCGGCTTTGCCGCGGGCGCGGGAACGGTCAGCAATTCGGCCGGCTTGCCCGGCTCCTCGACCATGGCCAGCACCTGGCCGGCCGCATCCTTGGGAACCGAAACCACGGCGGTCTGCACCGAGGGCGTTACGACATCGCCCGTGGTCGCGCGCAGCGCGATCGTATAATCACCGGGCTTCAGCGGATCGTCGAGAATGATAACGAAGGCGCCATCGGGACCAGCGACCGTCGAGCCAAGCACCGTCGAGCCGTTGAGGATCTCGACCTTGGCGTTGGGCGCCGCATTGCCGGCGACGACAATCGAGCCATTGCTTTCGACGCGCACGACATCGAAGGACGGTGCGACCGGACCGGCCGCAGCCGGCGCCGCCGCGTCCGCGGCCGGTGCGGACGGTGCCGTTGCCTGGGGCACCGCGGCGGGAGCCGCAGGGACCTCCGCGGCGGGCAGCCGCGCTTCGGTGCCGGGATCGGCCGATTTTGGCGCTGCGGGCGGCGTCTGCGCCGCCACTTGCGCCGGCGGCGTGGGATTGAGATACGGGTCGAGTGCGCCCGATACATAGGCGGTTCCCGCGGCCGCGACGGTCCCACCCGCCGCGAACAGAAACGCCTTCAGTGGATTAATCGCCATACTTCCCTACCCCTTAGCCACCTAACGCCGGTCTAGCCTGTTTTACCAATACCGACAAGAAAAAGCCCGGACTTGTTAACTCTTGGGGCTTGACCCGGCTTTCAGACCCAATCACCAATCATCGGCATGAACACGATTCGATCCGTCTGCGTCTATTGCGGCTCGTCTCCGGGCCGCGATGAAACCTATATCAAGGCCGGACACCTGCTCGGACGCTCGATTGCCAAAGCGGGACTGCGGCTGGTCTATGGCGGCGGCACCAAGGGCATTATGGGTGCTGTCGCCGAAGGCGCGCTCAAGGCCGGCGGCAAGGTAACGGGCATCATTCCGCGCTTCCTGATCAACAAGGAAGCGAGCGAAACCGCGCTTGACCGGCTCGATGAACTCTTCATCACCGACAACATGCACGAGCGCAAGCACAGGATGTTCGAGAAATCCGACGCCTTTGTGGCGCTGCCGGGCGGGATCGGCACGGTCGAGGAGATCGTCGAGATCATGACCTGGGGGCAGCTTGGCCATCATCGCAAGCCGATCGTCTTCGCCAATGTCAAAGGATTTTGGGATCCGATGCTGGCGTTGCTCGATCACATGGCCGCCGAAGGCTTCATCCACACCGCACAGCGGGTCAAGCCGCTGGTCGTCGACGACCCTGAAGCGATCGTCGCCGCCATCATGGTGGCAGGATCGTCCGTCGATGCTCCGACCGAGGGCGTGCAGTCGGTGATCGACAAAATGTAGGGGAGTAAGAAAATACGGCAGTAAGGCAGTATGTGAATTGCCTGGAG
>NZ_RZQI01000190.1:0-8136 GCF_003998335.1 Mesorhizobium sp. M7A.F.Ca.CA.002.05.1.1
AATGCTCTCGATGTCGACCGAGATTGTCTCCCGGCGCTCGCCGGCAAGCGAACTCGCCGGATAGCGCCAAAGCTCACTGACAGTGCCAAGCGCTGCCTGCATCAGCTCTTCTTGTTTTGCCGGTTGGCGACCAAATCATCGACGACGGCCGGATCGGCGAGCGTCGAAGTATCGCCGAGCGCTGAAAAATCGTCCTCGGCAATCTTGCGCAGGATGCGGCGCATGATCTTGCCGGAACGCGTCTTCGGCAGGCCGGGCGCGAACTGGAGCTTGTCGGGCGAAGCGATGGCGCCGATCTCCTTGCGGACATGGGCGACCAGCTCCTTGCGCAGCTCCTCGCTCGGCTGCTCGCCGGCCATCAGCGTGACGTAGCAGTAGATGCCCTGTCCCTTGATGTCGTGCGGATAGCCGACGACGGCGGCTTCCGAAACCTTGTCGTGGCTGACCAGTGCGGATTCGACCTCGGCCGTGCCCATGCGATGGCCGGAGACGTTGATGACGTCGTCGACGCGGCCGGTGATCCAGTAATAGCCGTCGGCGTCACGGCGGCAGCCGTCACCGGTGAAATACTTGCCCTTGTAGGTCGAAAAATAGGTCTGCACGAAGCGGTCGTGGTCGCCATAGACGGTGCGCATCTGGCCCGGCCAGGAATCGGTGATGCACAGATTGCCGTCGGCCGCACCTTCCAGCACCTTGCCCTCGCCGTCGACCAGCTGCGGCTTGACGCCGAAGAAAGGCCGCGTCGCCGATCCCGCCTTGAGGTCGGTGGCGCCGGGCAGCGGCGTGATCAGGATGCCGCCGGTCTCGGTCTGCCACCAGGTGTCGACGATCGGCACCTTGCCGTTGCCGACGATGTTGAAATACCACTCCCAGGCTTCCGGATTGATCGGTTCGCCGACCGAACCCAGTACGCGCAGCGACTTGCGCGATGTCTTGGCGACATGCGCGTCGCCGGCGCCCATCAGCGCGCGCAGCGCCGTCGGCGCGGTGTAGAAGATGTTGACCTTGTGCTTGTCGATGACTTCCCAGAAGCGCGACTGCGACGGATAATTCGGCACGCCTTCGAACATCAGCGTGGTGGCGCCGTTGGCGAGCGGGCCGTAGACGATGTAGCTGTGGCCGGTGACCCAGCCGACATCGGCGGTGCACCAGTAGATGTCGCCGTCATGGTAATCGAAGACATATTGGTGGGTCATCGAGACGTAGACGAGATAGCCGGCGGTGGTGTGCAGCACGCCCTTCGGCTTGCCGGTCGAACCCGATGTGTAGAGGATGAACAGCGGGTCCTCGGCCTTCATCTTCTCGGGCTTGCATTCGGCTTTCACCGTCGCGACCTCGTCGTGGTACCAGACGTCGCGGCCTGAAACCCAGCCGGTCTTGCCGCCGGTGCGGCGCACGACCACCACCTTTTCGACTTTCGTTCCGGCTTTCGCGGCGATCTCGATCGCCTTGTCGGTGTTTTCCTTCAAAGGGATGGGCTTGCCGCCGCGCAGGCCTTCATCAGCCGTGATGACGAAGGTCGACTTGCAGTCGTCGATGCGGCCGGCCAGCGCATCCGGCGAGAAACCGCCGAAGACGATCGAATGGACGGCGCCGATACGCGTGCAGGCCAGCATCGCATAGGCGGCTTCCGGGATCATCGGCATGTAGATGGTAACGCGATCACCTTTCTTGACGCCGTGTTTCTTCATCACATTGGCGAGCCGGCAGACATGCTCGTAGAGCTCGTTATAGGTGACCTTCTTGTCATCGTAGGGATTGTCGCCTTCCCAGATAATGGCGGTCTGGTTGCCGCGCTTCTTCAGGTGCCGGTCGATGCAGTTGTAGGAAACGTTGGTCAGTCCGTCCTCGAACCATTTGATCGAGACCTTGCCGTCGAAGGAGGTGTTCTTGACCTTGCTGAAGGGCTTGAACCAGTCGATGCGCTTGCCGTGCTTGCCCCAGAATTTGTCCGGGTTCTTGACGCTGTCGGCATACCATTTCAGGTAGGTGTCATTGTCGATCAGCGCGTTTTTCTTCCACGCCGGCTGGACGCGATGGACATGAACCTCGGACATTCCTGACTTTCCTCCCGAACCAATCGCCGGCTTGAAATGCCGGCGGGATCGCGGCGACAGGGCCGCGAATTCGGCGGCATTATTACCAGTTCCGCCGTTACGGCAACATTAGACGTTGGATTCGCGCGGCGGGATGCCGCAGGGGGCTTCCCCGAGGCTGTCAGCACTCGGCCAAGTGCGCTGCTAACTGCATGTTTTCGCATGCTAAAGCCGGTTCAGATGAAGAAAAAATCAATAGACGATTAATCAGCGGCGCGCACAATCAGCCATGGGAGGACAGGCGAATCAACCTGGGGACCGTAATGCGCGACCATGCCGAAATGGACCTGATGCTCAAAGGCTATGGCTTGACCACGGCCAAGATTCTCTATCACTTTCCCGATCACCCGCATCTGCTGCAGAGCTTCATCTGGCAGGACTACGATCTGGCGCCGAAGTTTCCGGTGCTGATCAAGTTCATCGAATTCTGGAAGGCCAAGCTGGACGGGCCGCTGCATTCGATCAGCTACACCCACCAGAAGCTGATCGCGCCGAATGAGTGGCGCAAGGTGGATGGGGAGTTCGTGCTGCACTGAGAGCAGTAGGCAGGCATTTTGTCGACCATTAGTGGTTGGCGCAAACGCCTATCGCGTCGTCATCCACGGGCGAAGCAAGGAGCGAAGCGACGCGGCGCAGACCCGAGGATCCATGCCGGGACTCCGAAGCGTCACAACGGTGCAGAATTCTGCTCCGCTGCACTTTACGGCCAAGGTCGCGGCATGGATCCTCGGGTCTTCGCGACGCCGCTTCGCGGCTGCTCCGCCCGTGGATGACGAAGTTGAGGGGCTTCGGCTACCCCCAAATGTCTCTATGGCGGCCCCGGAACGTAAGACTGTGACTTAATCAAACAGCCGGCGGGTTCAGCCGGGCAAAGCCTTCCTGCCGCCGATACGGGAAGTACGGGTAGGGCGCGGTGACTTCGCTTGCGGCGTCGAGTTTCCCGATCTGCTCCGGCGTCAAGGTCCAGCCGACGGCGCCGAGGTTCTGGCGAAGCTGTTCCTCGTTGCGGGCGCCAATGATGACCGACGACACGGTCGGGCGCTGCAGGAGCCAGTTGATGGCGATCTGCGGCACGGTCTTGCCGGTTTCCTGCGCCACCGCATCGAGCGCATCCATCACCCGATAGAGATGCTCGTCCTCGACCGGCGGTCCGAAGCTTGCCGTGTCGTGCAGCCGGCTCTTTTCCGGCAAGGGCTGGCCACGGCGGATCTTGCCGGTCAGGCGGCCCCAGCCAAGCGGGCTCCACACGAGCGCGCCAACGCCCTGGTCGAGGCCGAGCGGCATCAGCTCCCATTCGTAGTCGCGGCCGACCAGCGAGTAGTAGACCTGGTGCGCGACATAGCGCGGATAACCGTGCTTGTCGGCTTGCGCCAGCGACTTCATCACTTGCCAGCCGGAGAAATTGGAGACGCCGACATAGCGCAGTTTGCCGGCGCGCACGAGTTCGTCCAGCGTCGACAAGACCTCCTCGATCGGCGTCCCGGCATCGAAAGCGTGCAGTTGCAACAGGTCGATATAGTCAGTGCCGAGGCGCTTCAGCGCGGCGTCCACCGACTTGATCAACCGCGACCGGGAAGAGCCATAGTCAGCCGGTCCGTCGCCCATCGGCAGCGCGGTCTTGGTCGATATCAGGACGGCATCGCGGCGGCCTTTTATGGCTTCGCCAAGCACCTCTTCCGAGGCGCCGTTCGAATAGACGTCGGCGGTGTCGAACAAATTGACGCCGGCCTCCAGGCAAATGTCGATCAGCCGCCGCGCCTCCCTGGCGTCGCTGTTGCCCCAGGCGCCGAACAGCGGGCCGGAGCCGCCAAAGGTTCCCGCGCCGAATGAGAGTGCGGGCACTTTCAGGCCCGATGCACCGAGACGTCGGTAGTCCATCTTTTTACTCCTGTGGAATGAAGGGTGTGGGAAGCGGGTTTGCAGAGGACGGTCACGACCGGATGGAGGCAGGCTCGCCGAGCGTGGCGGTGCGATCGAGACGCAGCGCCAGCCCCGCCACACCGAGTGCCGCGAGCGGCAGCAGGGCGGCGACCCAGGTAAGGGAGCCCAGGCCAAGGCCATGGGCAATCACCGCACCACCAAGCCAGGCGCCTGCCGCATTGCCGAGATTGAAGGCGGCGATGTTGAAGGACGAGGCGAGGCTCTGGCCGGCACCTTGCGCCTTGTCCAGCACCCACATCTGCAGCGGCGCCACTGTGGCGAAGGCGGCGGCACCGAGCAGGCCGACATAGATGACGGCCATGACCTGGCTGTGGATGGCGAAGCTCATGGTGGCGAGCACCAGGGCCAGCACCACGAGACTGCCCAGCACGGCCGGCACCAGCCAGCGGTCGGCGACCTTGCCGCCAAGCAAATTGCCGGCGATGAGACCGCCGCCGAAGACGAGCAGGATCGGCGACACGGCCGCTTCCTTGAAGCCGCTGATCTCGGTCAGCAGTGGTGCGATATAGGTGAAGACGGCGAAGACGCCGGCATAGCCGAGCACCGTGGTGGCGAGGCCGAGCAGGACGGGCGTGCGGCGCAGCACGGCGAGATCGGCGCGCAGATCGCTCTTTTCGGGCGCCGTCCGGCTGCGTGGCACCAGAGCCAGGATGACGGCGAAGGCCGCCACGCCGACCAATGTCACCGCCCAGAAGGTCGCTCGCCAGCCGAAGGCCTGGCCGAGCCAGGTGCCGAAGGGCACGCCGAGGATGTTGGCGATGGTCAGACCGGTGAACATCAGCGCGATCGCCGAGGCTTGTCTGTTGGGTGCGACCAGCCCGGTGGCGACGACAGAGCCGACGCCAAAGAATGTGCCGTGGGCGAAGGCGGTGATAATGCGGGCGCCCATCAGCGTCCAGTAATCGGGGGCCAGCGCACAGGCGAGATTGCCAAGCGTGAAGATCGCCATCAGTGCCAGAAGCACGGTCTTGCGTGGCCAGTTGCCGGTGGCGATGGTCAGCAGGGGCGCGCCGATGACGACGCCGAGCGCATAGCCCGAAATGAGCTGGCCGGCGGCCGTGATCGAAACGCCGAGATCCTTGCTGACATCGAGCAGCAGACCCATGATGACGAATTCGGTGACGCCGATGCCGAAGGCACCGGCGGCAAGCGCGTAAAGAGCAAGAGGCATGGCGGTTTCCACTTCGATGGCGAAGAGCGCCGTCCCGCGCCCCGACCCCTGAGATCGTGCTTCCCTGCATTGTGAACCAGACTTGCCTTGGGCACATTTTCTGTGAAATAGATTCACAAATGGCCAGGCCCGATATCAATCGCTCCGGCGAGATCGAAGTGTTCGTGCGCGTCGTCGAGGAAGGCAGTTTTTCCTCCGCGGCACGCGCGTTGCGCATGACACCGTCGGCGGTGAGCAAGCTGATCGCGCGGCTGGAGGCCCGGCTTGGCGCGCGGCTGGTCAGCCGCTCGACGCGAAAGCTGCAACTGACGCCGGAAGGTACCGCGTTCTACGAGAGCGGCCTGCGCATCCTCGCCGACATGGCGGCGGCCGAGCAGGAGGCGGCGGCGGGTGCTTCACCGCGCGGACGGTTGCGCGTCAACAGCTACGTGCCCTTCGGGGTACACCGGCTGATCCCGCTTCTGCCACGCTTCCTCGAACGCTACCCCGAGATTTCGGTCGATCTGGTGCTGACCGACAGCGTCATCGACCTGATGGCGGAACGCGCCGATGTCGCTATCCGTGCCGGGCCGCTGAGTGAGTCACGGCTGGTGGCGCGCAAGCTGGGGCAAAGCCCTGTGGTGGTCGTTGCAGCACCTTCCTACCTCGAAACGCAGGGCACGCCGCTGACGCCAGCCGATCTCGACAGGAATAACCGCATGGGCTTCGGCTTCGTCAGGCATCTCGATGGCTGGCCGTTCCTCGACGCGGACGGCCGCGCCATCATGGTTCCCATCACCGGCAACACGCTGGTCAGCGATGGTGAGGCGATGCGGCTGATGGCGCTGGCGGGCGCAGGCATCGCCCGGCTGGCGCGCTGGCATGTGGCGGAAGACATGGCGGCCGGCCGGCTGGTGTCGCTGCTGGAGGCATTCAATCCGGGCGACGAGGAGCCGACCCACGCCGTCTATGTCGGCCAGGGCCGGCATCTGCCGGCGCGGGTGCGTGCCTTTCTCGATTTTCTCGGAGAGAGCGTCCGGCTGAGCTGACATCTCCGGAGCCACGGCTCCCGGGATGTCAGCGTGGGCTGTATTTATGCTTTCGGCGTGAACGGCGCCGGGCGGCGGCCCACTGCCTGGCGCTCCAGCATCCAGCCGGGATATTCGGACGGCAGGGCGCTGACCTCGTCGAGACGAAGCAGATCGTCGGTGTCGAGCTTCACTTCAGTCGCGGCAAGGTTCTGCTCCAGCTGCTCCATGCGGCTGGCGCCGATGATGACGCTCATCACGAAGGGCTTGGCCAGGACATAGCCGAGCGCCACCGTGGCGACGCTGACATCATGCTTTTTGGCGATTTCGCGCATGACGGCCACCGCGGCCCAGGCGCGGTCTTCGTTGACCGGCGGGAAGTTGAAGGACGCGCGGCGGCCTTCGCCATTGCCGGGCGCGCCGGGGCCGTACTTGCCGGAGAGCAGGCCACCGGCCATCGGCGACCACACCATCAGGCCGAGCTTCTCTTCGTTGAGCAGCGGCACGATCTCGCGCTCGAGGTCGCGGCCGGCGATCGAATAATAGGACTGGACGGTCTCGAAACGGGCAAAGCCCTTGCGCTCGGCGATGCCGAGCGCCTTGGCGATGCGCCATGCCGCCCAGTTGGAGACGCCGACATAGCGAACCTTGCCGCTGGCAACGAGATCGTCGAGCGCCCGCAGCGTTTCGTCGATCGGCGTCACGGTGTCGGTGCCGTGCAGCTGGTAAAGATCGATATGGTCGAGCTGCAGCCGCTCTAAGCTGGCATCGACCGAGTCCATGATGTGGCCGCGTGACGAGCCGCGCTGGTTGGAGCCTTCGCCCATGGCGCCATGCGCCTTGGTGGCGATGACCACGTTCTGCCTGTTCACACCGAGATCCCTGAGCGACTGGCCGAGCAGCCGTTCGGATTCGCCAAAGGAGTAGACGTCGGCCGTATCGAAGAAATTCACGCCGGCGGCGAGCGAATGGGCAACGATCTCGTTGACACCCTTCTGGTCGAGGCTGGCGATCAGGCCCCATTGGGCATTCTGACCGGCGGCGCCGAAGGTCATGGTGCCGAGGCACAGTTCGGAGACGAACATCCCCGTATTTCCAAGCTGGTTGTAGCGCATGGTGGCGGCTCCAGAGAGTTTGTGATGACGCAAAGCAAATAGGAACGGTACGTTTCGTTTCCAATTGCTGGCTCAACGAGCCCGCCGAGTTGGCCTATAACCCCTCACCGCATCTAATGCCGCCATCAGAAAAGCGCCCGCTGCATTCACCGAACGAGGTTCGCATGAGTATGCGGATTATAAGTCTATAACTCGGATCTTCGTCTTCGGGCGGCGATTGACCTCCTCGACGAAGTCGTCATCCCACACGGGACCTGAGAGAAGATATTCCGCAAGCGAAGGTGTTGCGCCGACCAGTCGGTCGTAGTCCTCGGGGGAGAGTACGACAGCAGTTGGCTTTCCGCGCACCGTGATGGTTTGTGGCCCTTGTTCCCGCGCCTGCCGTACGAGTTTCGCCAGATTGTTCTTCGCGTCCTTAAGATGCCAGTTCAAGGGCACTACTCGCTAGATGGCTTCGCTAGTCATATACCAGATGCCGTTGAAGCATGGCAGGGTTTCCGCTCGAACAGATGTGTTCGCTAGTTCCTCGACATGGGTTGGAAGCTATTGGCAGCGAGAATCTATAGCCTCTTTCGGCGGCAGATCGCAAACCTCGGGGATTGGCCTAAACATCTCTCTCGTCGTCATCCACGGGCGGAGCAAGGAGCGCAGCGACGCAGCGCAGACCCGAGGATCCATGCCGCGACATCTGCCGAAGAATGCAGCGGAACAGAATTCTGCACCGCTGCATTTTCCTTGTCGTCACGGCATGGATCCTAGGGTCTGCGCTCCGCTTCGCGTCGCTCCGCCCTAGGATGACGAAGGTG
>NZ_RZQI01000018.1:0-18806 GCF_003998335.1 Mesorhizobium sp. M7A.F.Ca.CA.002.05.1.1
AGGCCGCACAGGCGAAACTGTCGGAAACGACCGAAGCGGCCCGCATGATGGAAGGCGACAAGGAAGCCGAACTGGCTCGCCGCCAGGCGGAAATGCGCGGGCTGAGCTCGGAGATACAGAACCTGCAATCGCGGCTGGAGCAAACCTCGTCCGAAAACAGCGAAGCCGCAGGCGAGGTCGCCAGGCTCAAGAGCGAGCTCAACGATGCCCTGGCCGAAAAGAAGATCGCAGATGAAAGATTGTCCGCGCTGAGCCAGGAGAGCGAAAGCGACAAGATGAGTCTTTCCAAGGTGAACGCCAACCTTTCTCAACTGACGCTGCAACAGGCATCCGAGCAGATACAGTTCGACGTGCAGAGGCAGGAATGCGAGGACCTCAAAGCCGAGATCGCCTCGCTCAATGCCCGGATCAAGGAATTGCTGCCCTACGAGCGGCTCCACAAGGCCACCAATGGCAGGCCGCCCGAGAACGGCGTGGTCGAGATAGCCGGGGCGATGGCGAAGAAAGCACGGACGACGGGCAGGCGGCGCATGCGCAGGAATGTCGGCGCCGCTTCGTAAAGCGTGTCGCGCCTGAAGCGCTTCAGGCGCTCAGGTCTTTGTTTTTGTGCTTGGGAGGCCGGCACCTCACCCGGAGAGTAAGCCCAATGGGGCACCGGCCAGGCGGATCGACAGGTCCGCCGCACAGACAAGGTAGCGCGCCTCGGCTCCGCACGGCATTGGTGCGATCACGGAAGGTGCCAGCGGCACTTCCCCGGGCTTCTGATTCGAACGCTTGCGACGACCCGCCAGCCGGAGGCTGCAGACACGCCCGGGAAGCGGTCGCGGGCCGGCCCGGTGCCTTTCAGTCGAGCGGTTCGTGCTGGTAGAGTTCGTCCATGCTGAGCGAGGCCAGGGCGCCGAAAGGGGCCTGCTTTTTCACGCGGCCGCCGCTCAGGATGACCACGTCGTCGCAGAACGAGATGGTGCTGTGGTGATGGCTGATGACGATGGTCGTGCGGCGGCCGGCTCTCGACTTCAGGGTCTCGACGATGGCCGCTTCCGACAGCCCGTCCACCGCATTGGTGGCTTCGTCCAGGATGAGGAGGTCGGGATCGCGGACAAGAGCTCTGGCCAAGGCGATCCGCTGCCTCTGTCCCGCCGACAGGTTGATGCCCCTGTAGCCAACCAGGGTCTCGTAGCCCTGAGGCAGCCTTTCGATGAATTCATGCGCTTCGGCCAGTCTTGCGGCGGCCTCGGCGTCGCCGGCAGTCGCGGCATCCTGGCCGTAGGTTATGTTTTCAAAAATGCTGCCGTCGACCAGTTCCAGCTCCTGGCTGGCCAGGGCGATGTGCCGGCGCCACTGGCCGGCGTCGATCCCGTCGAGCGGCGATCCATCGACGAGGATGCTGCCGGCGTCCGGTTCGACGAAGCGGCACAGGAGATTGACGATCGTCGTCTTGCCGGCGCCCGAGCGGCCGATCAGCGCCGTCGAGCGGCCACCGCGGATTTCGATTGTCGCCGCATGCAGCACCACCTCGCGCCGGTCCGTGCCGGAATAGGTGAACGTCACATCGTCGAACTTGATGCCCTGGCGCAGGCCGTGGAACGGCCCGTCGCCTTGCGGCGGTTGCGGCTTGCCGGTGGGATCCAGCAGCCATGTCACCTCTTCGAGCGATCCGCTCAGGCCCTGCAGCTGGCTCCACGACCCCTGGAGGGCCCGCATGTGCGGCTGCAGCCTGTAGAGCAGGATGACGAAGGCGATGATCAGCGGGAAACTCACCTGCGCCAGCCAGGCGCCGATCACCACCGCCAGGAACAGCATGGCGTGGAGAACCTCCGTCAACGGCGGCAGCGCTCCCTGGCGCACGAGCAGCGCGAAGGAGGCGCGGCGAACCGCATCGGACGCCGTGTCGAAGATCGCCTTCTCCCGGTTCTCCTGCCCGAAGATGCGGATCAGCCGTCCGGCATGCACAAGGTGAAGCATCTGCGAGGCGAGGTGGCCGTTGCGCGAAGCGACGCTGCGGCTGGGCTCCTTCAGATTGGCCGAAAGGATGGCGTGCGCGATCTGGACGAGCGCCAGTCCGAGCGTGACCAGAAGCGTCATGCGCCACGAAAGCAACAACAGGAAAGCCAGGAGGATGATGGCGGCCGATGCGCTGACGATGGCCGACAGCATGATCTGGATCGCATCGGAGGCCCGCCAGGATTCGTTGGAGATGATGTTGAGCAGGCGTCCGGGGCTTTGCCGCAGGAAGAACGGGTAGCCGACCCGCAACAGCTGCTCCGACAAGGCGCTGCGGATGGAATGGCTTGCCTTGCCGGAGATGAAGGTCGTCAGCAGCGTGTTGGCGAAGGCGAA
This sequence comes from Mesorhizobium sp. M7A.F.Ca.CA.002.05.1.1, assembly GCF_003998335.1. Lineage (NCBI taxonomy): Bacteria > Pseudomonadati > Pseudomonadota > Alphaproteobacteria > Hyphomicrobiales > Phyllobacteriaceae > Mesorhizobium > Mesorhizobium sp. M7A.F.Ca.CA.002.05.1.1. The sequence goes on from NZ_RZQI01000018.1 coordinate 2,341, forward strand.
GACGTTCTTCAGGACGATCGAGCCGAGGATGGCGACCGAAATGACCACAAGCCGGTCGCGCTCGCTCAGGCCCGATCCGACATGCTGGAGGGCAGCGGAGAAGCCGTCCATGCCGGCCGCATCCCCATGTCCCATGATGATGCCCAGCAACGGGATGATCAGGCCAATGCCGAACCCTTCGAGGACGGCGCTGACCAGGCCGAGTACCACCACCGCCGGAAGCAGGCGCAGTTGCCGCTTTCCGAACGCCCGGAACAGCATCGGCAGGCTTGGCGGCAGCATCGGCATTATAGCGTTTCACCTCGCCTGGGCATTGGCTTGCTGATCTTGCCGCACCGGCTCGGCCCGCGGCCGTCTGGCCAGCAGGAGAACCGCGAACCTGGCCGCGCCGAGCAAATTCATGGCGACGATCGGCCAGTGCGGCAGGTTGAGTTCACGATCGAAGGCGGGTCCTCCCGCCAATTCCCTGATAGCCCCTCTTGCGGCCCAGTAGAAATGGCGAAGCAGCCAGGGCGCGTGGCGAACATGCTTCAGGCAGAGCCCGCCATTGCCCAGGCTGTAGTCGCGGTGCAGCTTTTCGATGGCTTTGCGATCCCGCCGGCCGTGATGATGGAATATCGTCATATCAGGCACATACTCGACCGCGATGCCGAGCAGCATCGCGCGCACGAGGTAATCGGTATCCTCTGCCGACCGCAATGGTCCGCCGGCGCCGAAGCGTTCGTCGAAATAGCCGATGCGGGCCGCGACATCGCGGTGCATCGTCATGTTGCAGCCCAGCACGAAACCGCCGGGATGAACATCCGGCGTCAGCCGCTCGCGCGCCCACGACCGCTTGATGGTGAACGGCAAATCCCTGGCATCGCCAAGCTCGACACGTCCGCCCCGGATGAGCCATTGTTCCCCGGACGCATAGTGTCGCTCCAGATCGCGCAGATAGTCGCGATGGACCGCGCAGTCATCGTCGACGAAGACCAGCACACGGCCGCGCGCGCGCCGCAGCCCGGCGTTTCGCGCGGCCGCCAGTCCGGGGCGCGGCTCGCAGACGGGCGTGAACGGAATGTCCGATGCAGCGGCGATGCTGGCCAGGCGTTCGGCCGTGCGGTCGCTCGAACCGTTGTCGACGACCACGAGTTCGGCGGCGAATCCGGCATGTGCGCGGCAAGCGGCTTGCACCGCAAAGCCGCCCGCTGTGCACAGATCAGCCCCGATTGCTTCGCGGATCAGTCCTGCTTGACGTATTTGCGCCAGCTATGCTCCGGGCGGAAGCCCAGCACGTCGCGCGCCTTGCGGTTGGAGAGCAGCGTCTCGTATTCGCCGAGTTCGGCCTTGACCGTCACGCCGGGGTAGAACCGCTTCAGGAGTTCGGCAGTCGGCAGGTCGGACGAGGTGTCGTCATTGGCCGCGTTGAACACCTGATAGCCGAGCCCGTCCTTCTCGATGGCGCGCAGCGTGATCTGGCCAAGGTCGCGCGCGTCGACATAGCTCCAGGCGATGCGCTTGCGGAAACCCGGATCGGCGAACCATTTCGGAAACAGCGAATATTCGTGCGGCTCGATGACGTTGCCGATGCGCAGGGCGTAGATGTCGGTGCCGTTGCGTTGCGCAAAGGCCCGCGCCGTTTTCTCGTTGACGACCTTGGACAAAGCATAGCTGTCCATCGGATCGACATCATACTCCTCGTCGAGCGGGAAATATTTGGGATCGCGCGGCTCGTTGGCGAACACAAGCCCATAAGTCGTCTCGCTGGAGGCGATGATAATTTTGCGGATACCGAGCTTAACCGCCGCCTCGATGACATTGTAGGTGCCGAGCGCATTGATGCGGAACACCTCGTTGTCGGTGGTGATCATGATGCGCGGGATGGCGGCGAAATGCACCACCGCATCGACCGGCTGCGGGCGCAGCGAGGGGTCGAATTCATGCAGGCCCATATAGCTCGACAGTGCGTTGAACACCTGCCCGCTGTCGGTGATGTCGGTAATCAGCGTGCGCACCTTGGGATTGTCGAGCGGCTTGGTGTCGATGTTGAGCACCTGGCAGCCTTGCTCGACCAGATATTGGACGACATGGCGTCCGGCCTTGCCGCTGCCGCCGGTGAACATGATCCGCTTCGTCATTTTGCTCTCCACATCCTCAGGAATTTATGTGTATTGTCAGACAATATCGCCATCCGCAACCACCCTCGCCTGCAAAACGGCAGTGCCTGACATCAATCATTGCAACAGGACTTGAAGACATGAACACGACTGCCGCGAGCGAAAAGATCGGCTTCATCGGGCTTGGCCTGATGGGCCACGGGATCGCCAAGAACATCGTCGACAAGGGCTACAGCCTGACCTTCCTCGGCCGCAAGAACCGCAAACCGGCGGAAGACCTGCTTGGCCGCGGCGCCACGGAAGCATCGACCTCGCGCGATGTGGCGGCGGCATCTGATATCGTCTTCATCTGCGTCACCGGTTCGCGCGAGGTCGAAGCCATCATTCGCGGCCCCGGCGGCCTCAAGGAGGGCTTGAAAAAGGGCTCGGTCGTCGTCGACTGCTCGACCTCCGATCCGGTCTCGACGGTGGCGCTGGCAGAGGAACTCAAGGCGCTCGGCATCGATTTTGTCGACGCGCCGCTCAGCCGCACGCCGAAGGAAGCCTGGGAAGGCACGCTCGACGCGATGGTCGGCGCGCCGGACGCCCTCTTTGCCAGGGTGAAGCCGGTGATCGAAACCTGGGCCGGCCGCATCGTCCATATCGGCGACACCGGCGACGGCCATCGCATGAAGCTGCTCAACAATTTCATCTCGCTCGGCTACGCCGCGATCTATTCCGAGGCGCTGGCGCTGGCTGAGAAGGTCGGCATCTCGCCGCCGCGCTTCGACAGCGTTATTCGCAATGGCCGCATGGATTGCGGCTTCTACCAGACCTTCATGCGCTGGACGCTCGAAGGTGACCGCGACGCGCACAAATTCACCATCGCCAATGCCTTCAAGGACCTGACCTATCTGGAATCGATGGCGGGTGCGGCCGGTATTGCCAATCCGCTCGGCAACGCCACCAAGAACTCCTTCGCCGGTGCCCATGCAACCGGGCCGGCCGAGCAATTCGTGCCGATGCTGGCTACGCATATCGCTGGGGTGAACGGTGTCGACCTGATGCCGATGAAGGATGGGAAGAAGCAGACCATTTGACCGATTACCCAAGGCTGGCGCCGATCACCGCCTCCACCGCCCTATCCCATCGTCGGTATCTGCAAGCAGCTTGTGCACGGCGTTGCGCGCGGCGGCTGGGCGCTGCAGGCGGATGTTCCTTTCGATCGCCTCATGCAGCTTCTGCGCCTGGCGCTGATCGGCGACCTGCTGCGTCGTGAATGCGAAGAGATGGTCGAGCGCCGACTCGATCAGCACGCCGAGCGGCACCAGAAGGTCGTTGCCGGAAGCGCGCAGGATGGCCAGATGAAAGCGCGTGTCGGCGCGGATACGCTCCTGCAGGCTCAAGGCCTCGCCCATTTCGCGGCAGGCCTGGCTGATTTCCGCCATTTGCTCGTCGCTGCGCCGCATGGCGGCAAAGGCCGACGCTTCCGGCTCGATGATATGACGAAACTCCTGCACGGTTCGCAGGAACGCCTCGCGGTCGGGCGCCGTCGCGTACCAGGCCAGAACGTCGCGGTCGAGCAGGTTCCAGCGCTCCCTCGGCTCGACCCAGCTGCCGATCTTGGGGCGTGAGGCCAACAGGCTTTTCGCCATCAGCATCTTGATGGCTTCGCGCACCGCCGAACGGCTGACATTGAATATCTCGGCCCATCTGGACTCGTTGGGCAGGATGGTACCGGGCGGATAGTCGCCACGCACGATCCGCAGGCCAATCTCGCCGGCCAGCGAAACATGGACGCTCGCTCCCGCAAAATGCGCGGCACCGGCCTTGCGCATGACAGCCGGGCTGCGGCTGGCTTGTGGCTTGGCCGGGTCGGTTCGCTTGCTTGATTTCTCGTCCGGCATCCACGTTCCAATGCGTCGACCGTCTGTCGTCCGGACTGGTCCGAACCGCACGGGCGCCGATCTCGTTGCCGAAAAACCCAGATCACGGACGCGGCAAAGCCGGAGCCGGTTGCCCCAACCATTGCGTCCGTTCGGGAATTATCGCTTCCGTTCAGGAATGACGGGGCGCCCGCAACCGGGCGCCCCGTCATCGAGAACCTACTTCTGGATGCAGGTGTCGACCGTATCCTTGGTGCATTCGTCGAGGCCGGTGAACACCGGATCGGCGACGGGCTTGCCTTCGATCAGGTCGATCATCACCGACGGTGCCTTGTAGCCCATTTCGAATGGACGCTGACCGACAAGAGCAGTCACAAGGCCGTCACGCGCGATCGCCACTTCGTCGCCAATCGTGTCGGCGGCGCCGATGACGAAGTCGTTGCTGGCGATCCGGTCCTTGAGCGGTCCGAACAGATCGCGATAGGGCTGCGGCGCGCCGAACAGCGGCCAGCCGCCCATGATGCCGAAAGCGTCCAGCTTGGGGTTGGCGGCGAGGATGTCGGTCATCGCCTGCACGCCCTTGGCGCCATCGTCATTGGTGAACACCGGGCAGCCGGGAACTTCGGTCCAGCCACCTTCACCGGCAAGTGCCGCAAGGCCTTCCTTGCCCGACAGTGCGTCACGCATGCCTTGCGCACGGCGCAGGATGTTGTCGGCTGCCGGGTTGCCTTCGATGGTGCAGATCGTGCCGCCATTCGGCTTGCCCTTCTTGATGTACTCGCCGATCTTCTTGCCCATCAGGTAATTGTCGGTACCGAGATAGGTCTTGCGAAGACCTGCGTCTTCCTTGCTGAGATCGGCATCGACCGTCATGATCGGGATCGTCGGATTGGCGCTCTTGATCGTCTGCGCGATCAGCGGCGCGTTGGACGGCGAGATCGCCATCGCCACCGTGTCGGCCTTGCTCAGCATGTCCTGGACGATCTGCGCCTCGCCGGCCTCGTCCGAAGTCGACGCCGGACCGGTGTAGAAGCATTCATACTCCGAGCTGGCGTTTTCCTTGTTCCATTTCTCGCAGCCCTGGTGGATGGCCTCGAAGAACGGATTGTCGAGACCTTTCACGACAATGACGAGCTGTTTCTTGGCCAAAGCCGGCCCGGCACCCAACGCCATTGCGGCGACGGCGGCGAGCAAAAGTGTCTTCCTCATGTCAGTCCTCCCTTGAAACAAACGGACACGGCGTGCCCGCCATACAGATCGACCGGATGCGTGATGACCGAGGGTCGTTTCGAGCGCTCGTGTCGCCAGGACAGATCGATAAGCATTTCCAGATTCGGCTTCAGATCAGCTCACACACAGGTGTCGCCGGATGCTGGGCCGTCAAACCTCCGCCGATTCCGGCCGGCGAACCGCCAGCGGGGATCGGCATAATCTCCTCCGACGCTTAGCTAATATCGGCTTGGCGCCAACGTCAATGCTATTTGTCCTACAAAACGGATTTTTAAAATAGTCCTGGCCCAATTCGTCCGACAATTGATTGACGTGCGCCGGCTTTTGCGTAAAAGAACGCTAACGCCGTCTTCGGGAGGAGCCGGGGAGAGCGAGGCCTAAGCAGCGTCGGCATCCACGCCGGGAACAGCGGCAGGTCGCAAATCACGGGGAGGCAAAGGCTGGTGGCGGTTCTCGAACTCACCAACATCTCTAGGCATTTCGGCGCCATCCAGGCTGTCAACGACGTTTCGCTGTCGATCGAGCCCGGACAGGTGGTCGGCCTCATGGGTGACAACGGCGCCGGCAAGTCGACGCTGGTCAAGATGATCGCCGGCAATTTCCGCCCGAGCCATGGCACCATGCACATGGACGGCAAGGAATTGATCCTGCACAAGCCGGCGGAAGCCCGCCAGCACGGCATCGAGATCGTCCACCAGGACCTTGCGCTCTGCAACAATCTGACTGCCGCCGCCAACGTCTATCTCGGCCGCGAGCTGCGGCGCGGCGTCGGGCCGTTCCGCATCCTCGACTATGCCTCGATGTACAAGCGTGCCGGCCAGCTCTTTGCCGAATTGAAGTCCGAAACCCGTCCGCGCGACCTCGTCAAGCAGATGTCGGGTGGCCAGCGCCAGGCGGTGGCGATCGCCCGCACCATGCTGTCGCAGGCCAAGATCGTGCTGATGGACGAACCGACGGCGGCGATCTCGGTGCGCCAGGTCGCCGAAGTGCTGAACCTGATCCGCCATTTGCGCGATCAGGGCATCGCCGTCGTGCTGATCAGCCACCGAATGCCTGACGTCTTCACCGTCGCCGACCGCGTCATCGTCATGCGGCGCGGCCGCAAGGTCGCCGACAAGACGATTGCGTCGAGCTCGCCCGAGGAAGTCACCGGGCTGATCACCGGCGCCATCGAACAGGTTTGATTTCAGCGAATTTCACCACGCAGCAGATGAAGGTCGACGATGGCACTGACAATTGACCAGCCGATCGAACACAAGCAGCAATCCTTGGCCGCGAGAGTGTTTGCCAGCCAGACCTTCTGGGTGGTGATCGCGGTCATCCTTGCCTGCGTGTTCCTATCGTTTGCCACCGACGCCTTCGCCACCTCGAAGAACCTCTACAACATCACCCGCAACATCACCTTCGTCGCCATTATCGCGCTCGGCATGACTTTCGTCATCATCACCGGCGGCATCGACCTGTCGGTTGGCTCGGTACTATGCCTGTCGTCAATGGTGCTGGCCGTCACCATGCATGCCGGCTACTCGATCGAGGTCGGCATCCTGGCCTCCATTGCCACCGCGCTCGCCATTGGCGCCTTCAACGGCGTGCTGATCGCCTATCTCGGCTTTCCACCCTTTGTGGTGACGCTCGGCATGCTGTCGATCGCCCGCAGCCTCGCCATGGTCGCCTCCAACAACACCGTCGTCTTCCAGTTCGGGCCGGACCACGCCAAGCTTCTGTCATTGGGCGGCGGCGCCTGGGTGTTCGGCATCGCCAATCCGGTGCTTTACATGATCCTTCTGGCGCTGATCACCGGCTTTATCCTGCGCTGGACGAAGTTCGGCCGCCACATCTTTGCCATTGGCGGCAACGAGCACGCGGCAACGCTGACCGGCGTTCCGGTGCGCCAGATCAAGGTTGCCGTCTACATGATCTCGGCGCTGTCGGCCGGCATTGCCGGCATCATCCAGACCGGCTGGCTGGGCGCCGTCACCACCAATCTCGGCACCGGCATGGAGCTGCAGGTAATCGCCGCAACCGTCATCGGCGGCGCCAATCTGGCTGGCGGCGTCGGCACCGCCTTTGGCGCCATCGTCGGTGCGGCCCTGATCGAGGTGATCCGCAACAGTCTCGGCCTGCTCGGCATCAATGCCTTCTGGCAAGGCGTGTTCATCGGCGGCGCCATCCTGCTGGCGGTGCTGTTCGACCGCATCCGCAATTTCCGCCGCAGTGACTAGAACCATGATCCCGAAAAGTGGAAACCGGTTTTCTCGGACAAACGGAACCGTTTGTCCGGAGATCATGGTCAAACAAAAGACGGTTTGATGGCCAACTCCCTGTTCAGCCTCGAGGGGCGGCTGGCGCTGGTGACTGGCTCCGGCCAGGGCATCGGCTTCGCGCTGGCTCGGGGCATGGCTGAACATGGGGCAAGCGTGGTGCTGAACGGCCGCGACGCCGCCAGGATCGGCGGTGCCGTCGAAAAGCTGCGCAATGCCGGCTTCAAGGCGCACACCTCGACCTTCGACGTCACCGATTTTCAGGCGGTCAACGAGGACATTGCCCGCATCGAGGCCGAGATCGGCGCCATCGACATCCTCATCAACAATGCCGGCGTGCAGTTCCGCGCCCCGCTCGAGGACTTTCCCGAGGAGCAATGGGAGCGCCTGTTCAAGACCAATGTGTCGGGCGCCTTCCATGTCGGCAAGGCGGTCGCCCGCCACATGATCCCGCGCGGCAAGGGCAAGATCATCAACATCGGCTCGGTGCAGAGCGAACTGGCAAGGCCGAACATCGCACCATACACCGCGACCAAGGGCGCGATCCGCAACCTCACAAGGGGTATGTGCGCCGACTGGGCCAAACACGGCCTGCAGATCAATGCGATCGCGCCCGGCTATTTCCGCACCGAGATGAACCAGGCGCTGGTCGACAATCCGGAATTTTCCGCCTGGCTGGAAAAGCGCACGCCCGCCGGACGCTGGGGCGCTGTCGACGAGCTGATCGGCGCCGCCGTGTTCCTTGCGTCCGACGCATCGTCTTTCGTCAACGGCCATACACTGTATGTCGATGGCGGCATGACGGCTTCGGTTTGAGGGGCGTTCTTCCCTTGTGGGAGGAGAGGAAACCTATCGCTCAGTCTGAAAATCCGGCCGCATCGGCCGTCATTCGCCCTCGCCGCCCCCGCGCGTCTTGACGCGGCCCCGAACTCAGCCGCACAATCCCTGTTGCAGACGAAGGGAGGCCAGTCGTCTGCGGGAGGATATACCCATGACGGAAGCGATCAGGCTCTACTGGGGCCGGTTCGGACATGTATCTATCCTGAATGTCGCAAGCGACTTCGTCACCCATGCCCATGTCGAGGCCCATCTGATCATCTGGCTGGAAGGTACGGCCGGCGAAATGACCATCGGCCGCGAGACCGTCCGGCTTGGACCTGGAACGGCCGCCGGCATCAACTCCTTCCAGCCGCACAGCCATGTTCTGTCGCAAAACGGGACGCCCGGTCTGTTTCTAGCCTTCTACATCGATCCCGACTGGGCGCGGCGCCGCCGCGACCTGCCTTCGTCGGCACCGCTGTTTTCACAAGCCGCGATCACGCTGGAACCGTGGCTGCATCAGGCCGCCGCCAATCTGCTCGACCACCTCAGCGACAATGAGAGCGTCGACGATATCGCCAACTACGAGATCGAGCGTTTCATCGATAGCGTGCTCGACGCCGCCGACGCCTCGGCGCCGCAGGAGGCCCGTGTCCGCATCAACACCATGCAGGATTTTCGTGTCCGCAAGGCAATCCAGCTGATGAAGGCCAATGTCTGCGAGCGCATCTGCTTCGACGACGTGGCGCGCAGCGTCGGCCTGTCGCGACCGCATTTCTTCGCTTTGTTCAAGGAACAGACCAATCTGACGCCCAATGTCTACTGGAACACGCTGCGCATGGAGGAAGCGGTGCGGCAGCTGCAATGGTCGCGGGAGCCGCTGATCTCGGTCGCCTGCAATCTCGGCTTCACCACGCAGGGCAATTTCTCGCGTTTTTTCCGCGACCATGTCGGCGTGCCGCCGACGCTCTACCGCGAGGCCGCGCGGGCGATTGCCTGAGCCTGTCCTCGTTTAGTCAATGTCGACTGTTTTTCAGACTCCTTGATACACGCTCAAGACGCATTGATAAGCGCCGCTGAAATGGCCGCCCTACCCTTGCACCGGATCGCTTTTGCAAGGGAACATTTGAATGGCCAAAGTCACCATATCCAGCGTCATCGACGCGCCGGTCGAAAAGGTCTGGGCGCGCATACGCGACTTCAACGGGCTGCCGGGCTGGCATCCGCGCATGGTGGAGAGCCACATTGAAGACGGCAAGGATGCCACCATGATCGGCTGCGTGCGCAATTTCCAGCTCGCCAGCGGCGCCCGCCTGCGCGAAAAGTTGCTCGACTTCTCCGATCAGAATTTCCTGGTCAGCTACTCCATCCTCGAGACGCCGCAACCGCTGACCAATCACAAGGCGACCCTGCAGCTGCGGCGTGTGACCGATGGCGACCGCACCTACGCCGAATGGACCGCCAGCTTCGACGCCGCGCCCGAGGAGGCAGACAAGCTGGCCGAGGGCATGGGCGCGAATGTCTTTCAGGGCGGCTTCAACGCCCTGAAAAGCCATTTCGCCGGCCAGAGCTGACAGGAGCCAAACCATGGCGCTGGCACTGCAGACCTTTGCAACGGTGAAAGACGCGAACGCGGCACTGAAAGCCCAGGGCACACGCTATCTCGGCGGCGGCACGCTGGTCGTCCGCGCGGCCAATGAAGGCGATGTTTCGGTTTCCGGCCTTGTCAGGTCGACCGAGCCGTCTTTGTCCACCATCGCTGTTGCCGGCGGCAAAGTCCGCATCGGCGCTTCGGTGACGATGGCGGCGATCGCCAGTCATCCGGAGCTCGGCACGCTCGCCAAGGCCGCTCGCGCCGTCGGCGGCCCGGCCATCCGCAACATGGCGACCATCGGCGGCAATCTTTTTGCCCCGGCCCCCTATGGCGATTTCGCCGTTGCCCTGCTGGCGCTCGATGCGACGGTCGGCACCGATGACGGGCAAACGCCGATCGAGACTTTTCTGGCCAATCGGGACGGCAGCCGCGCCGTCGTCACTTCCGTGAGCTTCACGCTTCCGAAGGCCGACAGTTTCCGCTTCCTGAAAGTGTCGAGGGTCAAGCCCAAGGGCGTCTCTGTGCTCAGCATAGCCGCCGTTCTGGAACTGTCGTCGGATGGCACCGTGACCTCGGCGCGGATCGCGCTCGGCTGCATGGCGGATCGGCCAATGCGCGCCAGGGCGGCGGAAAAAGCGCTGATCGGCCGAACGCTGACCGCTGACGGCATCGCGCCGGCCTTGGCCGCGGCCGGCGATGGCATCTCGCCCATCACCGACCCGATCGCCAGCGCCTGGTATCGCGCCGAAGTCCTGCCGGTTCATCTCGGCCGGTTGCTGCTCGCTTAATATTCGTTCGGGGGCGCGCGTCTGTCCGCTGGTTGGGCAGGCGCGCTGGGAGGAAAACATGGCAAAGGTTCCGGTTCAATTCACGCTCAACGGCTCGGAAAAGGCCGAATTCATCGACAGCGGCACGACGCTGCTCCAGGCGCTGCGCGACAAGATCGGCGACACCTCGCCGAAAGGCGGCTGCCATCAAGGCACCTGCGGCGCCTGTTCGGTCATCATAGACGGCGAACTCAGGCTCTCCTGCCTGACGCTGGCCGAAACCTGCAATGGGGCGGCCATCAGCACGACTTCAGGGCTTTCGGAAAGCGGCGTGCTGCACCCGCTGCAGCGCGCCTTCCTCGACACCTTCGCCACGCAATGCGGCTTCTGCACGCCGGGCATGATCATGGCGGCCAAGGTGCTGCTCGATCATACGCCCAACCCCAGCCGCGACGAGGTGGTCGAGGCGCTATCGGGCAACATCTGCCGTTGCACCGGCTACGAACCGATCATCAAGGCGGTGCTGACTGCCGCCCGCGCCAATTCGCAGAACGCGGCCTGAGGGGTCCAAAAGAATGGAACTGCGCAAGAACTACTTCGCCGATGTCCGCAAAGATGATCTGCACGAGATCGGCCAACCTCGGCCGCGCTCCGATTCACCCGGCCATGTCACCGGCAAGACCGCCTTTTTCGCCGACCGCAATTTCCCCGGCATGCTGCACCTGAAGATGGTGCGCAGCCCGCATCACCATGCCCGCATCCGCTCGATCGACACGTCGGAAGCGGAAAAGCATCCGGGTGTGGTGAAAATTCTGACCGCCAAGGACGTGCCGCACAATGTCTACACCATCCTGATCCTGATCCAGGTCGGGCCGGAGGACGAGACCGTACTGGCCGACGGCAAGGTGCGCTGGAAGGGCGAGGCCGTAGTGGCGGTGCTGGCCGAAACCGAGCGTGCCGCGCAAGAGGCCGCAGCCAAGGTCAAGGTCGACTATGAGGTGCTGCCGGCCGTCTTCGATATGGAAGAGGCGCTGAAGCCCGGCGCACCGCTGGTCAACGAATATCACGGCCAGAATTATTATCTCTACGACAGCGGCGAGTGCCGCAAGGTGCGCTTCGGCGATGTCGAGGCGGGCTTCGCCGGCGCCGACCACATATTGGAGGAGAGCTACCAGTCCTCGCCGATCGAACATGCGCCGACCGAGACCACCGGCTGCGTGGTGGCACCCGAGGGCAATGACCGCTTCACCTGCTACACCAACACGCAGGCGATGTTCTTCACGCTCGACAACACCTCGATCATCCTGCAGATGCCCGGCAGCAAATTGCATTTCGTCGGCGGCACCGTCGGCGGCGGTTTTGGCGGCAAAGTCGACGTCATCGTCGAGCCGATCGCCATCCTCGGCGCAAAATTAACCGGACGACCAGTCTGTTTTATCTACAGCCGCGAGGAGGAGATGCAGATATCGTCGCCACGCGCGGCCGAAAAGGTCGTCATCAAGGACGGCGTCATGAAGGACGGCCGCATCGTCGCGCGCAAGGTCACTGGCTACACCGATGCCGGCGCCTATTCGCGCCACTCGCCCTATGGCGCGCAGAAGGGCGCGGGGCACTATCCCGGCCCCTACACTATCCCGAACGTCTGGATCGACACCTACTGCGTCTACACCAACCGCACGCCCTCCTCCGCCATGCGCGGCTTCGGCGTCACCATCGGCGATTTCGCGCTGGAGGTGCAGATGGACAAGCTGGCGCGGCTGATCGGCATGGACCCGCTCGAATTCCGCTTCATCAACGCCTATCGCGACGGCGATATGAAAGCGCACCGCCAGCCGACCGAGGGCGCGGCGCTGATCGAATGCATGCAGGAAGCCTCGCGCGCCGCCAACTGGCCGGTGGCGGAGAAATACATGGCGATGTCATCCTACGTGAAGGGAGCTTGAGATGGCGATCAGGCGTGGACGCGGCGTTGCCGCGATCAACTATCCCACCGGCATGAACCTCGGCGGCGACCCGACGCAGGCGCTGGTGCATTCGACGCCGACCGGCAATTTCATGGTGACGCTGTCATCGGTCGATCTCGGCCAGGGCATGAAGCAGATCATGGCGCAGATCTGCGCCGAGACGATCGGCGTGCCGACCGACCGTGTCGTCGTCGACACCGCCGACACCGACACCGGCCCGCACTGCATGGGCACCTTCGCCTCGCGCGGCACACACCGCGCCGGCAACGCCGTCATCCAGGCGGCAAGGGAAGCCCGCCAGGTGATGCTGGAAGTGGCGGCCGAGGAGTTGGAGGTGAATGCATCCGACCTCGAGACCGACGGCCAGGGCAACATACTGGTCAAGGGCGCGCCGCAAAAGTCGATCTCGATCTTCGATGTCGCGCTGTCGGCGCATTTCAAGCGCGGCCGCTCGATCTCGGGCCGCGGCATGTTCCTGATCCCGCGCTCTTATCCCGAGAAAGAAACCGGCGCGATGAAGCCGTCGACCTGCTACGCGCATGCCTGCACCGTGGCCGAGGTCGAGGTCGACGACGAAACCGGCGAGGTCACCGTACTGACGGTGAAGAACGTCTTCGAGATCGGCCGCGCGCTGAACCCGAAAATGGTCGAACAGCAGCTGGTCGGCGGTTCGTGGATGGGCATCAGCCATGCGCTCTACGAGACGACCGAGCCCTATTATCCCAACCGCGATCATGGCGGCACCGACTTCAACCAGTATCTGATGCCGGGTCCCGGCGACCTCGCCGAGACCGAGATCATCGTGCTGGAGCGGCCATCGGCGGACGGACCATACGGCGCCAAAGGGCCGGGCGAAATGTGCGCCAACCCACAGATCCCGGCGGTCGCCAATGCCGTCTTCGACGCCGTCGGCGTGCGCATCGACACGCTGCCGATCACGCCGGAGCGCATCCTGCGCGCGCTGAAGGCGCAAGCGGCGAACTGAGGGCCGAAATGACCGGGACAAGCGCCGAGACATCAGCGACCTCGCCGGAGGCGGTGGCGCAGCATCTGGCCGCCTCGCGCTATCTGGCCGATGAAAGCCTTTCGACCGCCATCTTCCTGGCAATCCGGCTGGGCAAGCCGCTGCTGCTCGAAGGCGCGCCGGGCGTCGGCAAGACGGAAGCGGCCAAAGCGATCGCCGAGCTGCTCGGCCGCGATCTGGTGCGGCTGCAATGTTATGAAGGCATCGACGCCGCGCACGCGCTCTACGAATGGAACTACCAGCGCCAATTGCTTGCCATCCGCCATGCCGGCGAGCATGAGATCGACATCTATGAAGACCGTTTCCTGATCGCCCGGCCGCTGCTGCAGGTGCTGAAGGCGCCGGAACAACGCGTGCTGCTGGTCGACGAGATCGATCGTTCCGACCACGAATTTGAAGCGCTGCTTTTGGAATTCCTGTCCGATTTCCAGATCAGCATTCCCGAGCGCGGCACCATCCGCGCCACGGCGCAGCCGATCGTCATCCTGACCTCGAACCGCACCCGCGAGCTCGCCGAAGCGCTGCGCCGCCGATGCGTCTATCATTGGATTGGCTATCCCGACGCCGAGCGCGAGGCCGCCATCATCATGCTGCGCGCCGGCAATGTGGCTGAAGCAACGGCGCGCGCCGTGGCGACAGCCGTGCAGACCATTCGCGCTCGGCCGCTGGCCAAGCCGCCCGGCATCGCCGAGGCCGTCGAATGGGCCAACGCGGCGACCATCCTGGAGAGAGGCGGCAGCCCGTGGCCGGAAGCCTTCCGCCGCGCCATCGGCGTGCTGATCAAGGACGAGGAAGACCTTTCCTACATCGCACCGGAGCTTGGCCGGATCGTCGAGGAGGCGCTGGCGTGACGCGGGAGGTCATTTTGCAATGCTGGCGGGAGAGCGCCCCCCTCTGCCCTGCCGGGCATCTCCCCCTCAAGGGGGGAGATCGGATGTCATCCCCGCTTTCGCTAATCGCTCACGTCGCCGAACAGAGCGAAGCGTCGAACCTGCCAATCTCCCCCCTTGAGGGGGAGATGTCCGGCAGGACAGAGGGGGGCGCCACGCAATGATGCGGGAAACAAGCTTGCCTCGCGCCGCTGCGCCCTTCCTCAGCTTCGGCCGCTTGCTGCGCCGCTATGGTTTCGCCATCGCCCCCGAGCAGGTCTCCGGCTTCATGCAGGCGGTGACGTTGCTCGGGCCGCGCTCGATGGCAGACATCCGCGAGGCCGCCCTTTCCACGCTGGCGCCGCCGCCCGACCGCCGCGACGAATTCGCGGCGCATTTCCAGAGCCATTTTTATGGCAATACGTCCGCCGTGGTCGAAGGCGACGCCGACGAGGAAACTCGCATCAAGGATGATGGCGGCGCCGACGACGAACGGCTCGAGGCCGAACAAAGCCAAGAGGGCGGCGACCTCTCTTCGGCCCTGGAGCAGTTGAGTGTCCGCGACTTCCAGCGCGACGATGACAGGCTGACCGCCTTTCGTCGCAAACTCTCGACCGCTTTACCAGCCCGGCGCTCCTTCCGTACGATACGCACCCACTCGCGCGGTAAGCTCGATCTGCGCCGATCGCTCAGGGAAATCGTCAGCGCCGATGGCGACGTGCCCTCGCCGCTGCTGCGCCGCCGCCAGACCGTACCGCGCAAGCTGCTGCTGCTGATCGACGTTTCCGGCTCGATGAAGCTGCACACAGCGGACTATCTCAAGCTGGCACATGCGGCCGTGCAAGGTGCCGACCGCGCCGAGATATTCACCTTCGGCACGCGGCTGACGCGCATCACCACGGCATTGCGCATCCGCGACCGCGACCAGGCGCTGGCGCGCGCCGCTGCCCAGGTCGACGACTGGGACGGCGGCACCCGCATGGGACCGACGCTGCTCGCCTTCCTCTCGGTGCCGCGCTTTTCGTCGTTTGCACGCGGTGCCACGGTCGTGATCCTGTCCGACGCGCTGGAGCGCGGCGATCATGGCGAGTTGGAGACAGCCATGCGACGGCTGAGCGCCCGCGCTTTCCGGCTGTCGCTGGCCACACCGCTAGCCGGCGACCCGCGCTTCCGGCCGGCAACGGCTGCACTTCGTGCCATCCTGCCTGACCTGGACGACCTCGTCGATGGCTCGTCGGTGAAAAGCCTCACCGATTTCATCCTGTCGCTCGCCCGCCCTGCTTCAGCGGCGGCGACAATCTGGAAGAGGGTTTCGTGATGCAGAAAGCCATCGACGCGCATTTCCACATCTGGCGCCAAAAGGACCAGCCCTGGCTGGTCGGGCCGATGGTGCCGCGCATCTTCGGTCCCTACGAGCCGATCCGGCGCGACTACCCGATCGAGGAATTTCTCGAGGACCAGAGGGATTCAGGCGTCGAAAAGGCCGTCTATGTCCAGACCAACTGGGCCAAGGAGGATTTCGAGAAGGAAGTCGCCTTCCTGCAGAAGACATCCGACGAAACCGGCTGGCCGCATGCCATTGTCGGCTACACCGACATGACAGTCGAGGATATCAGACCGCAGATCGATCGCTTGATGAAATACAAGCTGCTGCGCGGCGTGCGCATGCAACTGCATTGGCACGAGACCCCGGCCTTCCGCTTCGCCGCCTCCGCCGACCAGGTGATCGACCCCAAGGTGCGCGCCAATGTGGCGCGGCTCAAGGACTATGGCCTCTCCTTCGACCTGCAGCTCTTCCCCGCTCAGATGAAGGACGGCCTGACGCTGGTCGGCGAAAACCCGGAGACGAATTTCATCCTCACCCATGCCGGTATGCTGACCGGCATGGAGCCGGAAACCACCGAAGCCTGGAAGGCAGGCCTGCGCACGCTTGCAGCCGCCCCCAACTTCTACGCCAAGCTCTCCGGCCTCGGC
>NZ_RZQI01000191.1:0-7904 GCF_003998335.1 Mesorhizobium sp. M7A.F.Ca.CA.002.05.1.1
AAAAAAAAAAAACACCTGGTCGCATCGAATGTCGCCTTTGCCGTGCCATGTGAGCGCTTTCATGATGGTGCTCCTGCTTGGAGATTTTTTGGTTTGCTTGAAGGCCGAAGGTCAGTCTTTGGACGCTGAACCCGGCTCGGCCATCTTGCGATGCTGTTCGGCCAGCGTGCCTGCCGGCGTCACATGCGCTGCGGCGACCTGCAGCTTGTTCTTCCAACCGCTGATGATTTGTTCCTCACCGTCCATCATCGCCTCGTAGCCTGCTTTGGCGACATCGGCGGGATTGTCCTTCTCATCGGTGCCGACCTTGGTATCCATCATTTCGGCGCGTTCGAAGAACCGCGTCTGCGTTGCCCCGGGCATCAGCACGGTGACTGTGACCCCTGTGTCCTGCAACTCATGACGCAGTGCGATCGAGAAGGAATCGATGAATGCCTTGGTGCCGTTGTAGACCGCCTGGAAAGTGCCGGGCATGAAACCAGCGATCGATCCTGTGAAGAGGATGCGGCCTCGGCCGCGGCGTGCCATCCTGGCTCCGAGTTGATGCGCGAGATAGACGGTCCCGGTGATGTTGGTGTCGATGATGCGGCGGATTTTTTTCCAATCCTGATCGACGAAACCACGGCCGAGTCCACGTCCGGCGTTCAGGAACAACAGGTCGACATCGCGATCGCCGATCCCGGCGATCAAACGATCGACACCCTCCTCGGTCGCCAGATCGGCCTCGATGGCTTCGACGGTCACATCATGCGAACCGAGCGCCGCGGCAGCCTGCTGGATCGCGGGCTCGTCGGCGGCTATGATCAGGTGGTAGCCGTCCTTGGCGCACAGTTTGGCGAGTTCCTTGCCGATGCCGCTTGAGGCGCCCGTCACCACGGCCAACTTTTCATTCGTCATCACGTCCTCCGAACTTCGCTTCGGCCGAACCACTGTCGGGGCTGATTGTTCCGTGCGGGATGATGCGCGGCTGTATGCGGGCCGTGACAACGATTTGTCCTTGAGTTCATCCAAGCCATGAACAGCGGCGCGTGGAGAGGTGGAACAACTTAGGTCTACTTAGGTCTACGCGAGTTCGACATCCGTGCAGCGTCGTTGCTCCCCTTGTTTGATGCTGCACGATCGGGTCCCCCTCAGCCTGATCCAGCCCGCGCGTCCCTGCTCGGGAAGCGCGGGCTTTCCCGTGAGTTCGGCTGCCATGTTTTTAAGTTCTGGTGGGAACAATGTACCCGTTTGGCAGTTCGGCGCGCAGGAGGAACAGAATGCAATACGCCGAAGAAATCGCGCTCAGGCGCGTAAAGATGCTGGTCGAACAATATGTCGTCGCCAGGAGCAGGAGATATGATTTCGTCTCGACGGAACTTGCCTGCAAGGCCATTCGCCAGGTCGTACGAAGCCCGATCGAAGACGCCGAACTGGACCATTTGCTGGCTAGAAGCGCGGTCAAACAAGGGCTCTCGGTGCGGTTCGACCGGATAGGTCATTGGCAGGCGGCTTCGCCCGGACTCAGCCAGGAGAAATCAGCATGAGGGCAGTGCTTTTGATGTCGGCGGCATTGCTCGCCTTGGCGGGGTGCAACGACAATGCCGATCCAGCCAAGTCCAAGACGGATACTACGAACAGCCAGCCGGTCGACAAGAATCCCACGACGGACACCAACCCAACACCGCAGACCAGCACCGGCGGCGACCAGCAAGGTACGCAGCCAACCCAGCCGGCATCTCCCAAGCCAAGTGGTGGCTAGGCCTATGGAGCGACGCAACGCAATAATCTCGCTGGTGATAGCGGCGGTCATCATTGTTGGTTTCGTCGTGGGCTTTTTCTACGTCGATATGGGCTGGCAGACCTCGCCGCTGAAACGCGCGCCGGAGCAGAACCAGGGCGGCAATGCCCCCGCGGATACCGCCCCGGCTGCCGGCGTCCAGAAAAATCCTAGGGAAAACACGGAAATGCCGGGGCAGCAGTGATCGACGGCCGGCAGCAACAGGCGAGGCGACGTCGCGGTGACGGTGCCGAAGTGAGTTCGATACAGCACGGATCTGGAGTGTGGATGATGGGCATCCTTTCCGACCTCGACAAGAAACTGACGGACAATATGTACGAGCATGGCAGCGAATTCACCGATGCGGTTTCGGATCTGCCCGAAGCAGTCGTTGAAGCGGTCGAACGGCTGATGTTTTTCATCCAGCCCGACGCGCGCGACACAGTCAGAACTCAGGTTCTCGGCCTCATTCACGAATACAGAATCCAAGACGCTCCGAACGGGGATCGCCCCGCCTGACCTTCAGCTTACGCTGATGCGGCAATTGAAACCGATCGGGACCTGGCTCGCCGCCGCGTGCTCCGGATCGGCGGGCGCGGTCGTTGACGGACCCGACGAGTGCTCTAGATCAGATTTACGCCGGCCACGGTTTTGTTGGGTCGGGGGAGACTATTCGGTGGCGCACGAGACGCCTGATTTGATCGTTAGACGCCGCTATCTCAGGCTCGAGTGCTTGTGCTTGCTGTTGATGATGTTGTCGGCATGCTCATCTTCCGATCAGATCGAGCAGCAATCACGAACAGCGGCCTCCGCATCGCAGACTGTATTGATGGCGCTGGACGCCTGGGCGGCAGGGGCGGCGCCGACCGCATACACGGCGGGTACGCTGCAATCGATCGGCAAGACGCTTGCCGATGCCGGGGAGCAAATCCGGTCCGCCGAAACCAGTGAACCCGCCGAGCAAGCTTCGCTGACGAAGGCAGTCAACGATTTGTCGGTCGCGGTGGCGCGTGCAGAGGCCGGATTGCAGGCGGGCGACCGGCCGGAAGTCCAAGATGCGCAACAGGATATACGGCTGGCGTCGCGTTCGCTCGCTACCGCCTACGCCAAATACTTCGCGCCAAAGCCATGAAGAAGCTCATGGAAATATCCCTCGGCGTCGTCACCAGCGTCGGCGGCTTCCTCGAAGTTGGGTCCATGGCGACAGCGGCGCAGGCAGGCGCGATGTTTGGCTTCCAGTTGATCTGGGCGGTGGTGCTCGGCACCATCTGCATCATCTTCCTTGTCGAAATGTCCGGCCGGTTCGCGGCCGTGAGCCATCACACGATCTCCGACGGCATCCGCGAGAGATTCGGCTTCAACGTCTTTCTATGGCCGTTGCTTGCCGCCCTGCTGGTCAATTTCCTGGTGCTGTCCGCCGAGATCGGCGGCGTCGCCATTGCACTCGAATTTGCCACCGGCATAGGCTTCCAGTGGTGGGCACTGCCGGTGGCTTTGCTGGCGTGGCTGCTGCTTTGGAAAGGCACGTTCGGCTTCATCGAGAAGGGCGTATCTATTCTCGGTCTGGTGACGCTGTGTTTCGTCGTCGGAGCGGTGATGCTGAGACCCGATTGGACGGCAGTCGCAAGGGGCGCCGTGCCTTCGCTGCCGGTCCACGATGCCGCCAATTACTGGTTCATGGCGGTCAGCATTCTCGGCGCCTCGATATCGCCCTACCTCTTCATGTTCTATTCCTCGGGGGCCATCGAGGACCGGTGGGACAAAAGCTATCTCGGAGCCAACCGGGCCATAGCGGGGTTGGGCATGACTTTCGGGGGGACCATCTCGATCGGCGTGTTGATCGTGGCCGCTCTCGTGCTCGCCACGCATGGCGTCACCCAAGTGGATGACTATCACCAGTTGCCGTTGATGCTGATACCTATATTCGGCTTCTGGGGCTTCGTGCTGTTTGTTGCCTCCCTCGCCATTGCCTGCTTCGGCGCCGCACTAGAGGTCGGGTTGCAACAGGCCTATCTTGTGGCCCAGGGTTTCGGCTGGAATTGGGGCGAGGATCGCAAGCCGCGCGACGATCCGGGTTTCAGCGCCACCTACACGATATCATTGCTTTTGGCGGCTATTCCCATCGCGCTTGGTCTCGATCCGCTGAGGCTCACCATCTTCTCCATGGCGCTGACGGCAGCCAGCCTGCCGCTGACGGTCGTCCCATTTCTGTTTCTGCTGAACGACAAACGTTATGTCGGCGAGCATCGCAATGGCATTTTGTCGAATGCCGCCGTCATCTTCATCATCGCGCTCGGCTTCGTACTGGCGGTGGTGACCATCCCGCTGCAGATATTCGGAGGCACATGATGAAGTTGCTGCGTGATCTCCTCGACAAGCAGGTGGTCGACCGCGAGCAGATCAAGATCGGCAAGGTCGACGGGCTGGTGGCGGAGTTACGGCCTGGCAAGCCGCCTCGGATCATTGCCATCGAGCTCGGCTCCATCACCCTGGCACGTCGCCTCGGCGCACGGCCTGGGCGGTGGATGGCGCGGCTCGCGGTCAAGCAGCATGGCGAGCCCCATCGGATCGCCTGGCACAAGGTAAAAGATATCGGCATCGATATCGAGTTCGACATCGATGTGCGAGAAACGTCGATCTTCGCCTGGCAGGACTGGTTGCGCGACCATGTCATCGGGCGCATTCCGGGAGCTTGATGATGACCACCGTCAATCTTGAGCATCTGGCTGGGCGACGCGTACTCTCGCAGCGCGGCAAGAATGTCGGCTATATCGAGGAGATCCACGCCGAACGGGATGGTGACGATTTCGTCGTCACCGAAATCCATGTCGGGGTCTACGCCGCTTTCGAGCGCCTCTCGGCCTCGGCCATAGGCGTGGCAGTGCTGGATCTTTTCCGATTGCGCCGCCGCGGCGGTCTATATCGCATCCCTTGGAACAAGCTCGACATTTCCGATCCCGCGCGACCGCGGCTGCTGTGCCCAATGACCGAACTCTCGGGCATGAAGGGCGCACCAGACCTCCAGGAATAGGTCGTGGTGCCGCATCGTCGGGATCATTCTCAGCGCAGCATGCCTGCCGTCAGGAAAACCACGGCTGCTATCAAAACGACAGCTGCAATTACCAACACCGGCCAGTTGCCGCCGGGCCGCAGTTCCGGCTCGCCTTCGACCGGGCGCATGGCATTGGCAAAGCTGGCATCGTTTTCGAATTTTGGGCGAGTGCGCGGCGGACTTGTCCCAGCGACCGAATTTTGCGTGTCCGCGGCCTCGGCGTCTGTCTCAAGCGGGGCAATGGCGGGATCGAACCCCGGCGTTTTGTCCTGCGTTGCTCCTGCCTGAACTTCGCTTCTGGCCGCGGCAGGCGTGGGACTTGAAACCTTGATCATGATTTCTCCCTTTCGAACCAATCTCGGCAGAGTCGCACTTGCAGGCACCGGCGAGGCGACCCACCACGGTCAGACTTGCTCGCTCAGCAGAATCTTGGCGTCCTTGGCCGCAACGATGAACGCCTGTCGTGCGGTCCTTGTAGGCTTTTCGCCTCGCATGACGGCAAGGCACGCTCTGATCGCGGCAAGACGCCTCTCGGATGTCGGCTTTGGCCAGTCCCGCAGCAGCACTTCGGCTGCGTCCGACACCGAAACCACAACCCTGTCGCGGTCTATCCGGCCAGGTTGAATGATAATCGGCTTTCTGAAATGTCCAGTACGCACATGCCTCTCCAGCGGGATGCACTCTATTCGACACGTCGCTGCAAGACTGCGCGTCGCGACGCGTTTAACTCCGCACTCGTCGATTTGTTCCAGAGCATCTGGCGTTTGAAACAACTAGCCGATGGCCATCCGTGCGCCCTGTCCCAAGACTTACAGCAGATCTTTCCGAAGGAAGACTCGGGCATGTCCAGGGATCCCGAATTCGACTTTGCCGAATTCCTCGAACCCGTGCTGCATGTAGAATAGCGGCGCCTGGAAACTGCTCGTCTCCACGACGGCCTTCTTGCAGCCCCGCCGGATGGCTTCTTCCTCGATCGTCGTGAGAAGTTGTGAGCCAAAGGATTGGCCACGCAACTGCTCAGGCAGGAAGAACATGTCGAGAAACAGGAGCCCAAGCTCCGTCCTGCCCCAAAGCCCGCCCCAGGTCTTTCCTGACTGGTCGCGAAGCTCCGCTCCGATATCAGCTCGGTCGTCGATCCCGGTCTGTGCGATGTTGTATTGATAGAGCGCTGCGGCGGCCTGCGCTCTTTCATCGTCGCTATAGGTCAAAGTGGTTGTAAATCTCTCGGATCGGAATGACATGCATTTTTCCTCCTGGTGGGCACAGGCATGAGATCCGCCGGCAACGTCGGTCACGGCCAAGATGAACTCGTTGCCAACGCCAGAAATAAATCCGGCATCCATCTCGGGCGCCTTCGAACGCCGTGGGCTTTGTCTGATGGTTTTCACAAAATATTACGTGAGGGAACGTTCGCGCCTGACTCGTCTTAGGCAATCGAGGCGGTTGTCGCCTCGCCGATTGTGAAGGAGAAGAACAATGCCTAATCAAGGTGGTAGCCACGAACAGCACGTGAAGGCAGGCCAGCAGAGCCACAAGAACGCCGACAACAAAAACCGTCAGCAACAGCAGGCCTCTGGTGGTGGTCAACGGCAGCAGGGCGATGGATCCGGCATGCGTGGTGGAACCCACGAACAGCATGTGAAAGCTGGCGAACAAAGCCACAAAAACCGCTGATCGCGTGTGATTTCAGCAGACCCACCCCGAAGTATCGGGGTGGGTCTGATTGCATCTGAAGGGTACCGACGAAGAGGGCGCGAGGCCGGGTCGCGAAGTCGCCCGGCGGCTTGGCGCCGGGGCGACGACGCCCAGTCAGGCAGCTTGCTGCAGGGCGCGCTCATTGACACCGCCTTCGCCCAGCCCGGAAAGCGCTTCGTCCGTCGCGACCTCCTCTTTCAATGTCTCGTTGAGGAGCTTGACCACGTCGCTCTTGCCAAGCTGTTCAGCCCACGCGACCAACGTGCCATAGCGCGCGATTTCATAGTGCTCGACGGCCTGTGCCGCGCCGACCAGTCCTGCATCCAGCGCCGGGTCACCCTTGTATTCGTCGAGAATTTCCGACCCTTCCTCAAGAATGCCGTCGATCGCCGGACAGGTCTTGCCGCGGGCCGGTTTGTCCATAAGTTCGAACACTTGCTCGAGCCGATCGACCTGGCCTTCGGTTTCCATGCGATGTTTCTCAAAGGCCGCGGCCACCTCCTCGGATTCGGCGCCCTTTGCCATCTTCGGCAAGGCTTTGAGTATCTTCTTTTCAGCGTAGTAAATGTCCTTCAGCCCATCGAGGAACAAAGCCTCCAGTCCTTTTGTCGTCGCTCTTTTTGCAGTCGCCATGATTTGTCTCCCTTGGATTGTCATGAAAGCTCACCGGCGGTGTAGCCATGGACTAACTTTCCATGGAAGCAGTTGTTCCCTGGGCGCGACTCGGAAGGGGCAGCACGCCATATGGAGTAGATGGGAGTTCATATACGAAATCATATTTACATATAAAACAAATCATGATGATCTTGCAGTCGTGCAGCGCGGCTAAGGTGGTTGGTTCCGGCGTACATCGCTGAGCCTGAATGCCAGCAGATGATCGTGCCCAAATGAAATCAACATGATGTCGCGGTCGAGTCAGCCGTGCATTGATCGGATGTAGGGAGTGCGGCATGCCCTTTGATGTCATCGTTATCGGAGCCGGCGCAGCCGGAGCTGTTCTTGCTGCCCGGCTAACCGAAGATGCTGCCACGAACGTGCTTTTGCTGGAAGCGGGGCCGGACTACCGGAGCGGCGAGCAACCTGCCGAGATGGCGAGCCCAAATCCCTTCAACCTGCTGCTTCCCGACCATTTTCAGCAACAATACATGTATCCCGACCTGATGGCTCGTCGCACGAAGCGGCAGGAACACCGGGTCTACTGGCGCGGCAAGGGGCTTGGCGGTTCGACGGCCGTCAATGGGCAGATTGCCATTCGCGGTGTGCTCCATGCATTCGACCGCTGGGAGGAAATCGGATGCAAGGGCTGGTCGGGAGCCGACGTGCTGCCCTTCTTCTGCCGCCTGGAGGATGACCCGATCGCGGCCAATTTTCACGGCAGCGGCGGCCCGATTCCGATCT
>NZ_RZQI01000192.1:0-8112 GCF_003998335.1 Mesorhizobium sp. M7A.F.Ca.CA.002.05.1.1
CCCCACAAGGGGGAGGGGAACTCTCGCAGGCGCCGACCACGACAAAACAGCAGAAGTCCGGGCTCGGAAGCTGTGCCCCCCTCCCCCTTGTGGGGAGGGGTTAGGGGTGGGGGTCAGCGCCGCCAGAAGGTCCATCTAGGCTCTCCCCTCCGCCCCGGTCATCATCAAGCCGAGCCGCGCTATCGTTGCATCGGCGCTGTCGAGCGTGCCGACGATGCGGCCCTCATACATCACCGCGATGCGGTCGCAGAGCACCAGCAGCTCTTCGAGATCCTCGCCAATGACGATGATGCCGCAGCCTTTGGTCCGCATGTCGAGGAACTTTTCATGGATGAAGCGGGCGGCACCGATATCGAGCCCACGCGTCGGCTGCGAGACAACAAGCACCTTCGGATCGAAGGCAAGCTCGCGTGCCAACAACGCCTTCTGCAGATTGCCGCCGGACAATGCGCCGGCCCGGGTCATCGGTCCGGGGCATCTGATGTCATAGGCCTTGATTTGTTCTTCAGCGAAAGCGCGGATCGCATGCGGCTTGAGCAGGCCTTTGCTGCTGAACGCCGCGGTGCCGATGCGCGGCAACACCATCGAATCGGCGAGCGGCAGGTTGGTCACCAGTCCGGTCGTCATACGGTCTTCCGGGATACGTCCGAGCCCGAGCGCCTGCACCTCGCGCGGCGAAAACCGTGAGACTTTTTGGCCGGCAATCGTCATCCGGCCGGCATCGGGCGCCCGCACGCCGGAGATCACCTCCGCCAGCGCCCGCTGGCCATTGCCCGACACCCCGGCAATGCCGAGGATTTCGCCGGCACGAACGGCAAGCGATATGTCGCGCAGCGCCGTGCCGGAATGATGCGAGGTTGAGATACCGTCGAGCGTCAGCACATCAGCACCCGGCGCCGATGGTCCCCGCGCCGGCGGCACGATCTCATGGCCGCACATCAGTGTTGCCATCTCCGAGGATGTCGTGTTGGCCGGGTCATCGACGCGGCCGGCAACGCGGCCATGCCGCAGCACCGTGCAGCGATGCGTCAGCGCCCGCACCTCATTGAGCTTGTGCGAGATGAAGATGATGCCGAGACCTTGCGCCGCCATAGAACGTAACGCCGAAAACAGCCCGTCGACCTCGCTTGGCGCCAGCACCGCTGTCGGCTCGTCGAGGATCAGCAGCCTGGCGCCACGAAACAGAGCCTTGACGATTTCGAGCCGCTGCTGCTCGCCGACCGACAGCGCCGAGACCGGCAGGTTCGGGTCAAGCATCAGCCCATGCTGGCGGCCGATCTCGGCCAGCCGCGCCAGCCCGCCGGCGCGGTCGATCCGTCCTGTCTTGCCGGGAATGCCGATCAAAAGATTTTCCAGCACAGTCAGCCGCGGCGCGAGGTGAAAATGCTGGTGCACCATGCCGATGCCGGCGGCCAGCGCATCGGCGGAACTGGTGATCCGCACCGGCTTGCCCTGGATGAGGATTTCCCCAGCATCGGGCGCATAGGCGCCGAACAGCACATTCATCAGCGTCGTCTTGCCGGCGCCGTTCTCGCCCAGCAACCCCAGGATCTCGCCGGGTGCCACGCTGAGATCGACGGCCTCGTTCGCCTTGACGGCGCCGAAGCTCTTGGTGATGCCGCGCATTTCGATGAGGGGGGCGGGCAAGGGCAAGGATGCTCCTGATCGGAGTTGGCTTTGCGGTTCAGCTTTGATTGAGAGGGATGCGCTGCACCCCCCTCTGGCCTGCCGGCCATCTCCCCCTCAAGGGGGGAGATTGGCGGCTTTGTCGGCGGCACTCCTGCTTCGGCGTAGAAAATTGGCGAAAGCCGAAATGACATCCGATCTCCCCCCTTGAGGGGGAGATGTCCGGCAGGACAGAGGGGGGGCGCCTAGCACCAACCCCAAAAGCCAGAGCGTCAATCCGAAACCGGCGTATTCTCGTCCACATCCACCCGGAAATTGCCTTCGAGGATCTCGGCCTTCTTCTTCTCGACCAGCTCCTTGACGTCCGCCGGCAGCGTCTTGTCGAACTTGTGGTAGGGCGCCAGATGCGAGCCGCCCTTGGCCATGCGCGAGAAGTCGCCATAGTCCTGCGCGGTGAAGACGCCGGCCCTGACCAGTTTGATCGCCTGCTCGACCGTCGGATACATGTCCCAGACCGGGCCGGTGATGACCGTGTCGGGGCCGAGGCTCGACTGGTCGGACATGTTGGAGATGGCAAGGATCTTCTTGTCCACCGCCGCTTCGATGACGCCGAAGCGCTCGGCATAGATGACGTCGACACCGGCGTCGATCTGCGCGAGCGCCGCTTCCTTGGCCTTGGGCGGATCGAAGAAGGAACCGATGAAGGCGACCTTCTTCTTGATGTTGGGATTGACCTCCCTGGCGCCGGCGAAGAAGGCGTTGACCAGCCGGTTGACTTCCGGAATGCCCATCGCCGCGACGGCGCCGATCGTGCCCGACTTCGACATCTTGCCGGCGATCAATCCGGAGAGATAGGCCGGCTCGTGGATCCAGTTGTCGAAGACGCCGAAATTGGGTTCCGCCGGGCCGGCGCCGGAGCCGAACAGCCAGGCGGTCTTCGGGAATTGCTTGGCTGTGCGGCGCGATTCACGCTCGGCGGCGAAGGCATCGCCCAGCACCAGCTCATAGCCGCCTTGCGCATATTCGCGCATGACGCGGCTGAAATCGGCGGTCTGCACCTTCTCGGACCATTTGTATTCGATGCCGAGTTCCTTCTCGGCCCTCTGCAAGGCGACATGGATCTGGTTGTCCCACGGCTCCTCGATCGGCGTGGCGAAGATCGCCGCCACCTTCAGCTTCTTGTCCGCCGCGAAAGCGGCGCCCGGCAGCATCGCAGCTGCCAAACCAAGCGCGCCCAGCTCCAGCACATTGCGTCGCGAAAGCCCTTCGCGTTTTATCTGCGATTTATTGTTCCGGTTTTCCATTGCATTCCCCTCTGTTCGACAGCCGTGTCGAGCCGGCTGTTCGTGAAAATGTCAGACGGGGAAGTATGGAACGACGCCAGACTTTTGTCCACGTGGTCAAATTTGAACCGCGCACCGGATTCTTGATCTTAGCCGGCCAAGCAAGGGCCGCCGATCAAACCCGTTCCAGCGCGATCGCGATGCCCTGGCCGACACCGATGCACATCGTGGCAAGCCCATAACGGCCGCCACGTTCGCGCAGCTCCAGCGCCGCCGTGCCGGAGATGCGGGCACCCGACATGCCCAGGGGATGGCCAAGCGCGATGGCGCCGCCATTCGGGTTGACGTGTTCCGCATCCTCGGCAATGCCAAGCTGGCGCAGCACGGCTATGCCTTGCGAGGCAAAGGCTTCGTTGAGCTCGATGACATCGAACTGTTTTGGCGTCAGGCCAAGCCGCGCGCAGAGTTTTTGCGTCGCCGGCGCCGGGCCGATGCCCATGATGCGCGGCGCCACACCGGCGGCAGCGCCGCCGAGAATGCGGGCGATCGGCGTTAGGCCATATGTCTTCACCGCCGCCTCGGAAGCGACGATCAGCGCCGCCGCCCCGTCATTGACGCCGGAGGCATTGCCGGCCGTTACCGTACCGCCTTGCCGGAACGGCGTCGGCAGCTTGGCCAGCGTCTCGACCGTTGAGCCAGCGCGGGGATGCTCGTCCTTCGAGATGACCACCGGATCGCCCTTGCGCTGCGGGATCGTCACCTCTGTGATTTCCTTTGCCAGCCTTCCATTGGCTTGCGCGGCGACCGCCTTGTCCTGGCTGCGTACGGCAAAGGCGTCCTGGTCGGCGCGTGACACCGAAAAATCCTCGGCGACGTTCTCGCCGGTTTCCGGCATCGAATCGACGCCATACTGCTTCTTCATCAGCGGATTGACGAAGCGCCAGCCGATGGTGGTGTCGTAGATCTCGGCATTGCGCGAGAACGCCGTGTCGGCCTTGGGCATGACGAAGGGCGCGCGGCTCATCGATTCGACGCCGCCCGCGATCATCAATTCCGCTTCGCCCGCCTTGATGGCGCGAGCGGCTATGGTCAGCGCATCCATGCCGGAGCCGCACAGGCGGTTGACGGTCGAACCTGGAATCTCCTTCGGCAGACCTGCCAGCAGCAGCGCCATGCGCGCCACGTTGCGGTTGTCCTCGCCGGCCTGGTTGGCACAGCCATAGACGACGTCGTCGACAGCCTGCCAGTCGATGCCGGGATTACGCTCGGCCAGCGCCCTCAGCGGTATCGCGCCAAGATCGTCTGATCGTACCGAAGACAGCGAACCGCCGAAGCGGCCGATCGGAGTGCGGATGTAGTCGCAGATATAGGCCTCGGCCATGTCATGCAGCCTTTGCTTTTCCGGTTCCCTCATGCGCCGCCTTGGTGCGGGCCTGCAGGTCGCGCAATGTCTTGAGTTCGAGTTCGCTTGGCGCCGGTGTTTCGTCAAGCGCCTCCGCGAACTTTACCACCCAGCCACAGCTCTCCTGCACCTGCTGGCGCGTGACGCCGGGATGCAGCGACACGACAGTGAATTCCTTGCTCACCGGGTCCGGCTTCCAGATGGCGAGATCGGTGATCAGCAGCGTCGGGCCGGCGGTGTCTATGCCAAGCCGTTTTCGATGGTCACCACCCTCGCCATGGCCGAAGGAGGTGAAGAAGTCGATCTTCTCGACCATGCCGCGCTTGGTCTGCGCCATGGTGATGTAGATCTCCTTCGACGACGTCGCGATCTCCGGCGCGCCGCCGCCGCCGGGCAGCCGGGTCTTGGGATGGAAATAGTCGCCGATGATGGTGGTGTTGATGTTGCCGAATTTGTCGAGCTGCGCCGCACCGAGGAAGCCGATCGAGATGCGGCCGCCCTGCAGCCAGTAGCGGAACATCTCAGGCACCGCGACGGTGGTGATAGCGGTCTCGCACAATTCGCCGTCGCCGATCGACAGCGGCAGCACGTCAGGCGCGGTGCCGATCGTGCCGCTCTCGTAAATCAGGGTGATGTCAGGCGCATGCGTCAGCCGCGCCACATTGCAGGCGGCCGATGGCGCGCCGATGCCGACGAAGCAGACATCGTCGTTGCGCAGCGCGCGGCTGGCGGCGATGGTCATCATCTCGTTGGGGGTGAATCCCGGATTGTCGCTCATGCCGCTTTCCTCAAATGCTCGACCCGGGCCGCGAAATCGTCGGCGCTCTTCTCGATCACGTAGGCCTGCATCCACGCCTGGAATTTCTCGCGGTCGGCGGCGATCTCGTCCCATTCGAGATAGGCCGCATTGTCGCGCGCATAGTAGCCGTGCGCGTAGGACGGATGCGAGCCGCCGGGCACGACCGATATCGCCGCGATCGTCCAGCGCGGCAGCACGGTCAGATTGGGGTGCGGATCGTCGAAATTGTCGACGACTTCCTCGACGGTCACCACAGCGCGTTTGGCCGCCAGAACCGCTTCCTTCTGAATGCCGATGATGCCCTCGACCAGCACATTACCTTTCCTGTCGGCCTTCTGGGCATGGATGAAGGTGACGTCAGGCCGGATCGAAGGGACAGCGGCCAGCACCTCGCCGGTGAACGGACAGGTCACCGACTTGATATTCGGGTTGACCGCCGCGAGGCCAGCACCGCGATAGCCGCGAAACACCGCGCAGGGCAGGCCGGCAGCACCCGCTTCATAGGCATTGGCCATGCCGGCATGGCTGTGCTCCTCAATTTCGAGTGAGCGCGGAAAGCCGTTCTCGATGGCATCGCGGGCGCGCCGCAGCAGGCCGACGCCGGGATTGCCGACATAGGAGAAGACGATTTTCTTTGCCATGCCCATGCCGATCATCTGGTCGTAGATCAGGTCCGGCGTCATGCGGATCAGGGTCAGGTCGCGAAAACCCTGGCGGATCGCCTCATGCGCCGCCGCCGTCGGGATCAGATGGGTGAAGCCCTCGAAGGCGACGGAGTCGCCATCTTTCAAATTCTCGGCCACGGCCTGTTTGAGCGGCAGGAACTTGACCATCGCATCGGCTCCGGGTTTCAGAAAGTTCGTATTGCGAACATATGTTTTGTATGCGATACTTTCTACGCTGAGCGAGGGCGAGGAGTCAATCCTGACGCCGATGCCGTTCCGCGGAGACAAGATGGACGAAGCGGCTGTTTCCCGTGATCATGTCGGCTCGCTCGATCGCGGCCTCGCCGTCATGGAGATCCTGGCCCGCCATCCCTCGGGCATGACGCTGACAGAAATGGCGGAGGAAGCGGGCCTCACCCGCGCCGGCGCCCGCCGCTTCCTGCTGACACTCACCGCCACCGGCTATGCAACACAGGCCGGCCGCGTGTTCTCGCTGTCGCCGCGCCTGCTGACGGTTGCCCGCACCTGGCTCGGCGGCGCCTCGCTATGGGCCTTCGCCGCGCCCATCATGCGCTCTGTGGCAGCACAACTGAACGAGGCCTGCTCGGCGGCCATCCTGTCGGGTGAGGATGTCGTCTATGTCGCCCGCATTCCCGGCCGCCGCATCCTCAGCGTGTCGCTCGACGTCGGCACCAGGCTGCCGGCCTACTGCACCTCGATGGGACGCATCCTGCTTGCCGGCCTGACATCAGGGGAATTGGACGCATTCCTCGGTCAGGCGACCATCGAGAGACGGACACCGAAGACGATCACCGATATCAGGCTGCTGGCCGGCGCCATCGGCAAGGCGAAGGCCGACGGCTTTGCCATCGTCGATGAGGAACTGGAGCTCGGCCTGCGCTCGATCGCCGTGCCGATCCGCGACCGGGCGGAGCGCACAGTGGCGGCCATCAACGTCTCGACGCAATCGGCGCGGTTTTCGGTGACGGAGATGGAGCGGGAGATACTGCCGGTGCTGGTTGAGGCCAGGCAGCGCATCGAGGATTTTTTTGTCGTCTAATCAATCGCCCGAAAACTCTTCAAACGCCAGCGCCGCCCCTCATTGCCCTGCCGGGCATTTCTCCCCGTATAGTGACGGGGAGAAAGTAGCTGGCGCAACGCCATCGCCTTTCCTGCAACATTGGCGATACCGGCGACAACAGCGTCCCTCGCCCCGTTGACGGGGAGAGGATGCCGGCAGGCAGGTGAGGGGCAGTGCTAACGTCGACAATTGCCTCTGATCAATGCTTGATACGATCCCGCATCGCGTACCATAGCATCCCCAGCACATAGAGCGGCCCACGCAGCGCCGTGCCGCCCGGGAACGGCATCGGCGTCAGCGTCGAGAACAAGTCAAGCCGCGAGGCATCGCCAGTGATCGCTTCGGCCAGCAGCTTGCCCGACAGCGTCGACAGGATGACGCCCTTGCCGGAATAGCCATGCGCAAAATAGACCTCGCCATAGTGCCCGATGTGCGGCAGCCTGGATGTCGTCACCGACACCAAGCCGCCCCAGGCCTGATCGATGCGGCAGCCCTTGAGCTGCGGAAAGGTCTTTTCCATATGCGGCCGCACGAAGCCGGCAATATCGGCCGGCGGTGACGGCGTGTAGCGTTCGCCGCCGCCGAACAGCAGGCGTCCATCCGCCGACATGCGGTAGTAATTGACGACGAAGCGGGTGTCGGACACCGCGACATTGGCCGGGATGACATTGCGTGTGCCCTCCAGCGGCTCGGTGGCGACGATGTAGTTGCCGACCGGCATGATGCGGCTGTTGACGCGCGGCTCCAGCCCGTTGAGCAGAGCGTCACCCGCCAGCACGACATGTCTGGCCCGGACCGATCCCTTTGCAGTCGAGACCCGGATCGAAGGCTCGCGCTCCAGTTTCACCACCACCGAATTCTCGTGGATGATGACGCCGACCGCAACTGCCGCACGGGCAAGGCCCAGCGTGTAGTTCAGCGGATGCATGTGGCCGCCGAGCGGCTCGTACATCGCGCCATGGTAGGATGTGTCGACCTTGGCTCGGGCTTCCGCCGCCGACAGGATCTCGGCATGCGGAAATTTCATCACCGTGGCCAGACACTCGGCCTCTTCCTCGAGATCCCTGAGGTCGGAGCCATTGACCGCGCCGACCAGATGGCCGGTCAGCCTGAGATCGCAATCGATGGCGTGGCGCTCAATGATATCGAGCACCAGCCCGCGTGCCTCGAAGGCAAGATCGAACAGCACCTTTGCCCGCTCCGGCCCGTAGAGTTTGACCAGGCCCTTGGCGCCCTTGCGCAGGCCGGGGATCATC
>NZ_RZQI01000193.1:0-8086 GCF_003998335.1 Mesorhizobium sp. M7A.F.Ca.CA.002.05.1.1
GGCAGGTGATGCGGCCGTCGCGCAACCGCCGCTGGGGCCATCCGGCGATGATCGCGGTAGTCGAGAAATTGTCGCGCGACGCAGCGGCCGATGGTTGGCCAGGCCTGCTGATCGGCGACATTTCGCAGCCGCGCGGCGGCCCGATGCTGACAGGACATGCCTCGCACCAGATCGGGCTCGACGCCGACATCTGGCTGACGCCGATGCCCAGCCGCCCGCTGTCGATGGCGCAGCGCGAATCGATGAGCGCCACCTTGATGGTCGATGAGAAGACCCATCTGGTGAAGGACGCGCTGTGGACGCCAGCGCACACAAGGCTTCTGAAGCGGGCGGCGAGCTACGGCCAGGTCGAGCGCATCCTGGTCAATCCGGGCATCAAGAAAAAGCTCTGCGACACCGTCAAGGGCGACCGCTTCTGGCTGCGCAAGGTCAGGCCGTTCTGGGGCCACGACTATCATTTCCACATGCGCATCGGCTGTCAGCCCGGATCGCCCGGCTGCAAGGCGCAGGAGGCGACGCCGGACGATGACGGTTGCGGCAAGCCGCTGGCCTGGTGGTTCACGCAGGAGCCCTGGCGCCCCAACAAGAACCCGGATGCGCCCAAGGCCCGCGACCTGATGACGATGGCGAACCTGCCGGGCGAATGCCGCGCGGTGCTCGACGCGCCGGGGCCGGACTCGGCCGAGGCGGCGACCTACCATGGCGGCGGCGTGCCGGTCGCGGCCGCCGCGCCCGAACCCGAAACGCCGTCATTGCCCGCCACCCCGGCCGCCGCCGGCTTGCCAAGCACGGTGAACGCCTTCACGGCGACGCCCGAGATCGGCGTGCCGCTGCCGCGACCGCGGCCGCCTGGAAACTGACGATCACGGCTTATAGCTTACAGCCTTATAGGCAGGCTCAATCGGTTCAGCGCCTCATTTTTGCGAAACCGTGGCGGTTTGGCCGCAGAGCCGGCCTCAGCGCGCCGCCGGGATCGAAAACCGTTTCCCTTTTCAAACCCATGCGCTAGTCAACGGAAGAACGGCCAGATGCCGTCGGGGGCGCCGGAGACGGACGAGAGCATGCCACGCACAGGCGACGACGACACTTTGCTGCGGTTTCCGATCCTGATCGGCGACATCGGCGGCACCAATGCGCGCTTTTCGATCGTGCTCGACGCCAATTCCGAGGCAGGCGAGCCGACCATCGTCCAGACGGCGAACTACAACACCATCGACGAGGCGATCCAGGCGGCCGTGCTCGACCGCTCGTCGGTGCGTCCCAAATCGGCGGTGCTGGCGGTGGCTGGCCCGGTCGACGGCGACGAGATCGAGCTGACCAACTGCCCCTGGATCGTCAAGCCGAGGAAAATGTTCGCCAGCCTCGGCCTGAGCGACATCGTCGTGCTCAACGATTTCGAGGCGCAGGCGCTGGCCGTCGTTGCGCTCGGCGAGGAGCACATGGAAAAGATCGGCGGCGGCACGCCGGAGCCCAATGCCGGGCGCGTCGTGCTCGGCCCCGGAACCGGGCTCGGCGTCGCCGGGCTGGTCCATGCGCTGCACCATTGGATACCGGTGCCCGGCGAGGGCGGCCATATGGACATCGGCCCGCGCACACCGCGCGATTTCGAGGTTTTTCCGCATATCGAGAAGCTCGAAGGCCGCGTTTCGGGCGAGCAGATCCTGTGCGGACGCGGTCTGGTCAATGTCTACAGGGCGGTGGCCAAGGCGGACGGCAAGCCGTCGCCCTTCACCACGCCGGCCGAGATCACTGCCGCGGCACTTGCGAAA
Source organism: Mesorhizobium sp. M7A.F.Ca.CA.002.05.1.1 (assembly GCF_003998335.1). Lineage (NCBI taxonomy): Bacteria > Pseudomonadati > Pseudomonadota > Alphaproteobacteria > Hyphomicrobiales > Phyllobacteriaceae > Mesorhizobium > Mesorhizobium sp. M7A.F.Ca.CA.002.05.1.1. The sequence goes on from NZ_RZQI01000193.1 coordinate 1,770, forward strand.
ACCGATCCGGTTGCAGTGGAAGCGCTGGAGATTTTCGTCACCTGCCTTGGGCGCACCGCAGGCGACCTTGCTCTGGTGTTCATGAGCCGCGGCGGCGTGTTCCTCACCGGTGGCATCGCGCAGAAGATCGTGCCGGCGCTGAAAGCCGGCAATTTCCGCGCCGCTTTCGAGGACAAGGCGCCGCACAGCGCGATGATGCGCACCATGCCGGTCTACGTCATCACCCACCCGCTGGCCGCACTTCTGGGCCTTGCCGCCTATGCCAGGAACCCCTTGCTGTTCGGTGTCCAGACGGAGGGCCGGCGCTGGCAGGCCTGAAAGCCAGCGAAGCGCTCGCGCCCCGCGACGAAGTTAATCAGGTGCGGGCATAGGCAATCAGGCCGCAGGGCGTTAAGAGGGGTGCCGAATTTGCAGCCCCGGTCCCACGAGGCGGAAAACCACAAAGCGCTCCCGATTTGACACTTGAAGCTCCAAACAAACAAAAAGCCCGGCCCGGCGAGGTCACAGCGGTGCTCCGCCGCATCCTCGCTGAAAACGGCAAAGAGTATCGCTGGACCTATGTCGTCGCCGTCTCTTGCCTGCTGATCGTTTCCGGCACCACCGCCTTCACGGCGTGGATCATGGCCCCGATGATCAACCAGATCTTCTACGAACGACGCGGCGATATGCTCTGGTTGATCTGCGCCGGTTTCATGGGGGCCTCCCTGCTGCGCGGCTTCGCCGGTTACGGCCAAGCAGTCGCGTTGGCCAGTATCGGCAACAATCTGGTCGCGCGCTACCAGAAGCGTAGCTTCGACCATCTGATGAAGCTCGGCGTCAACTTCTTCAACGATACGCGTTCCGGTCGGCTGGCGGCACAGGTCAGCGAGAATGTCGGCGGCGTTCGCGATCTGCTGTCGCTGACACTGACCTCCATCAGCCGCGACGCGGTCACGCTGGTCGCTCTCGTCGGCGTGATGATCTATCAGGATCCGGTGTTGTCGCTCAGCTCGCTGCTGATCGGCCCTCCACTGATCTGGGCCGTCGTCTATATCACCCGCCGACTGCGGCGTATCAACCGGGAATCCGTCCTGATCAATTCGCGGCTGAACGGGTCCGTGCAGGAAGCCACGCAAGGCATCGCCATCGTCAAGGCCTTCACCTTGGAGGCCGAGCTGGCGCGCCGCATCGGCATCATGGCGGACACGGCCGAGCAGCGTAACAACAAGATCGCCCGCGTCTCGGAGCGGCTGTCGCCGATTTCCGAGATTCTGGGCGGTCTCGCCATCACCTCCGTACTTGCCTATTCCGGCTACCGGGCGTTGTATCTTGGGCAGCCGCCGGGCGCGGTTTTCTCCTTCATCACCGCGCTGATCATGGCTTACGATCCGGCAAGACGCCTGGCGCGCACACAGGTGGGCATGGAACGTGCCCTGGTCAACGCGCGCATGATCTACGAGTTGCTCGACCTGGAGCCGAAACAGGGCGACGCACCCGATGCCGTCGAGGCGAGGATCACCACCGGCGAGGTGCGTTTCGACAATGTGACGTTCGGCTACAGCGCCGACATGCCGGTGCTTAGGGACCTGAGCTTTACCGCCGCGGCCGGCAAGGTGACGGCGATCGTCGGTGCGTCGGGCGCCGGCAAATCGACGCTGGTGGCCCTCTTGCAGCGCTTCTACGACGTCGACCGGGGCAGCATCGAGGTCGATGGCCAGGACATCTCGAAGGTAACCAAGCATTCGCTGCGGCAGTCGATCGCCTATGTGGCGCAGGCGCCCTATCTGTTCGAAGGCACGATCCGCGACAACATCCGCTACGGCCGTCTGTCGGCCACGGACGCCGAGATCGAGCAGGCGGCGAAACAGGCGGCAGCCGACGAGTTCATCCGCCAGCAGCCGCAAGGTTACGACACGCCGGTCGGCGAAGGCGGCTCGACCCTTTCCGGCGGCCAGCGCCAGCGCGTCTCGATCGCCCGCGCCATCGTGCGCCAGGCACCGATCCTGCTGCTCGACGAGGCGACATCGGCGCTCGACAACGAGGCGGAGGCGCGCGTCCAGGAAGCGCTGACCCAAGTCATGCAAGGCCGCACCACCATCGTCATAGCGCATCGGCTGTCGACGGTGGTCAATGCCGACCACATCATCGTGCTGGAAGAGGGACGGTTGGTCGAGGAAGGCACCCATGCGACGCTGATGGCCGACCCGGACAGCATCTATTCCCGCTTCCACCGCATCCAGGGCAAGAAGGGACTGGGGCTTGTCGAGGACCGCGAGCCGATCCAAACTCCGGTCCGGGCCACGCGTGCGAAGAAGACTGCTGTGAGGAGCACATGAGCGAAGCAGGCGATATGGGCCTGGTGGTGGTGGGCGCTGCCGGCCGCATGGGCCAGACGCTGATCCGCGCCATCCACACCATCCCCGGCGCGCGGGTCATCGGCGCGGTCGAGCGGGCGGGTTCGCCCTATCTGGGCAAGGACGCAGGCGAACTGGCGGGCATCGGTATCATCAACGTGCCGATCGGCGACGATCCGCTGCCGGTCTTCGCCAAGGCAGACGGCGTGCTCGACTTCACCACGCCTGCTTCGACGGTCGAATTCGCGGGCTATGCGGCGCAGGCGCGCATCGTTCACGTCATCGGCACGACCGGGTGCACGGCCGACGACAATGCGAAAATCGCGGCGGCGGCGCGCCATGCGACGATCGTCAAGTCGGGCAATATGAGCCTCGGCGTCAATCTGCTGGCGGTGCTGGTCGAGCAGGCGGCACGCGCGCTCGATGCCGACGATTTCGACATCGAGATCCTCGAAATGCACCATAAGCACAAGGTCGACGCGCCATCGGGCACAGCGCTGCTGCTGGGCGAAGCCGCCGCCGCCGGGCGTGGTATCGAGCTTTCAGGCAATGAGGTACGCGTCCGCGACGGCCACACCGGCGTGCGCAAGACAGGCTCGATCGGCTTTGCCACCCTGCGCGGCGGCTCTGTCGTCGGCGACCACAGCGTGATGCTGGCCGGCACCGGCGAGCGCATCACGCTTGCCCACCATGCCGAGGACCGCGCCATCTTCGCTCGGGGCGCCGTCAAGGCGGCGCTTTGGGCGCGCGGCAAGAAGCCGGGACTGTATTCGATGCGGGACGTGCTCGGCCTCAGCTGAGCCGGCCTGATCCATAAACCTCTTTGTCTAACGCAATTCCGGGCGGAAAACCGCGTCACACTTTTCCTGGAATTGCTCTTGAAGGAGCAAACATGTCGAGAACCCTCGTGCTCGTACGCCACGGCCAGAGCGAATGGAATTTGAAGAACCTGTTCACCGGCTGGCGCGATGTCGACCTGACCGAACAGGGCCACGCCGAGGCCAAGGCCGCCGGCCAGAAGCTCAAGGCGCGCGGCCTGAAATTCGACATCGCCTTCACCTCGGCGCTGATCCGGGCGCAAAAAACCTGCCAGCACATTCTCGACGCGGTCGGCCAGAGCGACCTGAAGACCATCCGCGACCAGGCACTCAACGAGCGCGACTATGGCGACCTTTCCGGCCTCAACAAGGACGACGCCCGCAAGAAATGGGGCGAGGAGCAGGTGCATGTCTGGCGCCGCTCCTACGACGTGCCGCCGCCCGCCGGCGAAAGCCTGAAGGACACCGGCGCCCGCGTCTGGCCCTACTATCTGCACGATTTGCAGCCGCACGTGCTGCGCGGCGGCACGGTGCTGGTCGCCGCGCACGGCAACTCGCTGCGCGCGCTGATCATGGCGCTGGACGGCAAGTCGGGCGAGGAGATCGTCAAGCTGGAACTCGGCACCGGCGTGCCGGTCATCTACCAGCTCAACGCCGATTCCACCGTCGCTTCGAAGGAAGTGCTGGACGACTGAGCCGGCGAACGGAGCACCTGCGAAAAAAGCGCGTTGACAGCAATCGCTTGCCCGCTTACATGAGCCCGCACCAGCCCAGATGGCGGAATTGGTAGACGCGCACGGTTCAGGTCCGTGTTCCGCAAGGAGTGGAGGTTCGAGTCCTCTTCTGGGCACCAAATTCCCGTTTCGAACCATTCGCCGGTTCAGAAACTTAGAGAAAAAGCCCGGCTCGTCCGGGCTTTTTCTTTGCCGCCAACCTCCCCTTCCGGCCAGTCCCCTCACAAACCGCTTCAAACTCCGCGCCCGCTTCGCTACGCTCAAAACCATGGCTCAATCCACCACCCAGATATTCGGTGCCCGCCGCGACCAGGCGTTCCCCACGCTGGCCGAGGTGGACATCGACCGCATGCGCCGGTTCGGCGAGGCCAGCGCCTATGCCGCCGGCGAGCACATCATCGAAGCAGGCGATGTGGCGCCCGGTCTGATCGTCGTGCTGTCGGGCAGCGTGGACATCACCCAGGACGGCGGGCTCGGCCGGCGCGAGACGATCGTCACCCATGGCCCCGGCAGCTTTGTCGGCGAGCTGGCGCAGCTTTCGGCCCGTCCCTCGCTGGTCAATGCGCAGGCCGCCGAACCGGTGGAGGCGTTCGTCATCGCCTCGCAGCGGCTGCGCGACCTGATGGTGCAGGAGGCCAATCTCGGCGAGCGCATCATGCGGGCGCTGATCCTGCGCCGCGTCGGGCTTTTGGAGAGCGCTACCAGCGGGCCGATCATCATCGGACCCCAGGACAATGCCGACGTGTTGCGCCTGCAGGGCTTCCTCGCCCGCAGCGGCCAGCCGCATCGCGTGCTCGATTCCGGCAGCGATCCCTGCGCCAAAACCCTGGTAGAACGCTTCGAGGTCGATCCTCACCACCTGCCGATCGTGCTCTGTCCAAACGGCAGGCTGCTGATGAACCCCGGCGAAAAGGACCTCGCCCGCTGCATCGGCCTGCTGCGGCCGATCGATGCCGATACGGTCTATGACGTGGCCATCGTCGGCGCCGGCCCGGCAGGGCTGGCGGCGGCGGTCTATGCGGCCTCCGAAGGCCTATCGACGATCGTGCTCGACTGCCGCGCCTTCGGCGGACAGGCCGGTGCATCCTCGCGCATCGAGAACTATCTTGGTTTCCCCACAGGCATTACCGGCATGGCGCTGATGGCGCGCGCTTACAACCAGGCGCAGAAATTCGGCGTCGAAATGGTCATCCCGGACGAGGCGAAGCTTTTGAGCGCCGCCTCCGACGCGTCAGGCGCCCGCTATCTGCTCGATGTCGGTGATGGCGAGACGTGCGCACGCGCAGCGTGGTGATCGCCAGCGGCGCGCGCTATCGCCGCCTCGACATCGCCAATCTGGCGCGGTTCGAGGGAACGTGCGTGCATTACTGGGCGTCGCCCATTGAAGGGCGGCTTTGCGCGGACCAGGAAGTGGCGCTGGTCGGCGCCGGCAATTCGGCCGGGCAGGCGGCTGTCTACTTGGCCAGTCATGCGCGCAAAGTGGCGCTGCTGGCGCGCGGTGGCAGCCTCGATGCCAGCATGTCGCGCTACCTGGTCGAACGCATCAAGGCGCAGCCGAACATCGAGGTGCTGACCGGGACCGAAATCGAGGCGCTGGACGGCGAAGAGGGCAATCTTGGCACGGTGCGATGGCGCAACCGCGCCAGCGGCGCGGAAACGACGCGCCCGATCCGCCATCTCTTTCTCTTCATCGGCGCCGACCCGAACACCGATTGGCTGGCGAATTGCGGTGTGGCGCTGGACGCCAGGGGGTTCGTGCGCACCGGATCGGAGCTGGGATCGGCGCAGATGGAGACCAGCCGCAGCGGCGTGTTCGCCATCGGCGACGTCCGCGCCGGTTCGGTCAAACGCGTCGCGGCGGCTGTCGGCGAAGGCGCCCAGGTGGTCGCGGCATTGCATGCATATCTCGCGCGCGCGGACGCACCTCAAACAGCAGGGAGACCATGATGGATGAATGCAGGCATACGCGCGACATCAGGAAGGTGACGCCGAGCGCGCTCGGCTGCGAGGAGTGCCTGAAGAGCGGGTCGCAATGGGTGCATTTGCGGCTCTGCCGCACCTGCGGCCATGTCGGCTGCTGCGACGACTCGCCCAACCGCCACGCCACCAGGCATTTTCACGCCACCAAGCATCCGATCATCGAGGGCTACGATCCGCCGGAAGGCTGGGCATGGTGCTATGTCGACGAGGTGTTTGTCGACCTCGGCGACGACGTGACCCCGCAGAACGGCCCGATCCCGCGCTTTGTTTGAGCGGCGCCGCATGGCGACGGAATCCCGGGAAAAGCGCGATCCGTCCGGGCTTCATTGGCGGCGGTTTCCCTGCTGAACGGCCTGGCAGTCAGTCAGCGAAATACAGATATCCCAGCCACCCGGCCAGCACGATCGAGGCAGTCCAGATACAAACAATGATCACCGCCGCGTAGCGGCTCA
>NZ_RZQI01000194.1:0-8086 GCF_003998335.1 Mesorhizobium sp. M7A.F.Ca.CA.002.05.1.1
CCACTGGCCATAGACCTCGCCGACAGCCTTGTAGCTGGCGTGCGCCTTCATCGCCTTCTCGACGCCCTCATGCAGGCGCTTGTCGAAACCGTCGCCGGCCATACCGCGGATCTCGAGGATGTTGGCCGGTTTGTCGCCGAGCTTGCTGGAGATGAAATCCAGTTCTGCCTTGGCATAGGAGTCAAGGTTGTAGTCGACGACATAGGCGCAAGGCTCGGTGACGCCGCTGGCGAAGGCAACGACCGTGATACCGGCATTGCAGGCATCCTTGATGGCGCCGTTGAGTGCGGTGTCGGAGCCGGCAAGGACGATGATCGCGTCGTAGCCCTGCAGGATCAGGTTCTCGATCTGGCTGGCCTGTTCGGTCACCGAATTGTTCGAGCTGACGACGGCTGTTGCGGCGATCTGCTTGTCGGCCACGGCCTTGGCGCCCATTTCCTCGAAGCTCTTGATCATCACCTGGCGGAAGGAATTGCCGGCGTAGGAATTGCTGAAGGCGATCTTCTTGGCCGAAGTGTCGCCCTTGGCGACGCCTTCATCGGCGCGCGCGTCCAGCGCTGCAAAGCTGGTGCAGCCGAGCATGGCTGCAATGAATAAGGCTGTGGTCCTGCTCATTGTTGTTCTCCTCCGGTTGAAAGTCATAGCGTCCTCCCGCCGATCCTTTCGAACGAAAAATCTCAGCCCAGCCCGAGATCAGGCACGGCATCGTTCAAATGGTCGGCGAAATTCGTGTTGGGCAGCAGCGGATACCAGCCCGGACGGCCGGGATCGCGGTCGTAGGCATAGCCGCCCAGCGAGCGATAGAGCTCGGCATAGGTGGCGAGTTTGTCACGATCGAGCTCGACACCGAGGCCCGGTGCCTCCGGCACCGCGATCGCACCATTCTCGTAGGGCATCTTGCCGCCGATGATGATGTCGTCGGCAAGGTGGTGATAATGCGCGTCGGCGGTGAAGACCAGGTTGGGCAGCACAGCGCCAAGATGCAGCATGGTGGCGAGCTGGATGCCGAGTTCGCCAGAGGAATGCACCGCAATACCGAGACCGAACGTGTCGCAGATCTGCGCGGCGCGCACGCAGGCGCGGATGCCGCCCCAGAAGGTGGTGTCGAGCAGGATCACGTCAACCGCAGGGTCGCGCACATTGGTGGCGAGCTGTTCGAAATCGATGACGATGGTGTTGGTGGCCAGCGGGATGGAGAGCTTCTCGCGCAAGCGGCGCATGCCGGCAAGGCCCCAGGTCGGATCCTCGAAATAGTCGTTCCTGAGATCGGAAATGGCTTGGCCGAAACGCAGCGCCTCTTCGACCGACAGGGCGGCGTTCGGATCGTAGCGCAGCGTGTCGGCAGGAAATTCGGCGGCGAGCGCCCTGAAACACTCCAGCTCATAGTCGGGGTGAAACACGCCGGCCTTGAGCTTGTGGGCGTGAAAACCATGTTCGGCCTTGAGCGCGCGGGCATGCTCGAGCAATTGATCGATGGTGCGGACCTCTCCCTTGCCGCTGCGGCGGTCGGCATAACGGAAGAACAGATAGGAGGCGAAGCCGATCCGGTCGCGCACGCGCCCGCCAAGCAATTGGTAGACCGGCACGCCGAGCTTCTTGCCGATAATGTCGAGACAGGCGAATTCCAGCGCTGCGTGGAGCTGCGTGCGATTGTTGTAGAGCGACGCCGTCGGATTGCAGATGGCATAGCGCATCCGGTTGAGATCGAAAGGGTCATGGCCGACCAGGTAGGATTTCAGCCCGGCGAAAGCGAGTTCGGCGCCGGCGCCGCCACCGCCCATCTCGCCGAGCCCAACAATGCCTTCGTCGGTTTCGACCTCGACCACGGTGCGGACAAAGCGTCCCCAATGCGTACCGTTGCTGTGCCGCAATGCTGCTTCCAGCGGAACGGTGATGGTGGTCGCCTTGATGTCCGTGATCTTCATGCCGGCTCCTCTCCCCCTAGCCTGCCGGCGTCATACACACTACCATGGTAGTATGTCAATACAGCGTCAATCCTGCTTGCCGCTTGAGTTGGGACGTGCGTGGTGTCATGACCGGAGCAGTGCAGCGCCATTCACAGCAACGGATTCGTCATGGGGACCAAGCTTTCGGGGGCGACCAGGTTTTCAGGCAATGCTGCCAGGCTGAAGAACGCCGGTCAGCGCGACCCCTCGCGGGTGCTGGAGCCGGTCAACAATCGCATGCCGATCTCGCCGCAGATCTACGAGCGCCTGCGCCGCGCCATCACGACGCTGGCGATGTTGCCGTCGGAGGCGCTCAGCGAACAGGACCTCGCCCAGCAGCTCGGTGTCAGCCGTACACCGGTGCGCGAGGCGCTGATCCGGCTTGCCGATGAAGGGCTGATCGACATCCTGCCGCAACGCGGCAGCTTCGTCGCGCCGATCCGCCTGAGTGACGTCGAGGAAGCGCAGTTCATTCGCGAGGCACTCGAAGTCTCCGTCGTGCAGAAGCTGGCCGGCCACGGTTCGAGCGCCTTCATCGCGGCAGGCAGGGTGAACCTTGCCCAGCAGGCCAAGGCAGTGGCCGAGGGCGACCGCGAGCTTTTTCTCGAGCTCGACGAGGGCTTCCATCGCAGCCTTTGCGAAGAGGCCGGCCTGCCCAAGAGCTGGCGGGTGATCCAGGTGGTCAAGCTGCAGATGGACCGTGTGCGCTATCTGAGCCTGCCAGAGCCCGGCCACCTCGAAACGCTGCTCGCTCAGCATGTGGCGATCTTCGAGGCCGTGGAGACCGGCGAGGCAAAGCAGGCAGGCGCGCGTATGGCGGCGCATTTGCGCGAAGTGCTTCGCACGGTTCAACGGCTCAACGTGGCCCGCCCGGACCTCTTTGGCCAATGATCCGTCGACCGCTCATTGTGCCATTGGGTGAAGAGCAGACGCCTCGGACGTGCTGCCACATTCTTAATGAGGGATTCCTGCGCGCCAAGGCCTGATGCGCGTATGCTACGGGCGCTTCGCTTGCCTGGCGTCAGCCGCCGAAGCGCGGTTCCGCAACGCCTTTGATGCCAAGGCCCGTGATGGCGAACAGGCTACCGCGCAAAACGCCGTCGCCGGGAAAACGGGGTAGCGGCGGCTTGGCCATCGAGGTGACGTAGAGGGTGTCGAGCTTCGGTCCGCCGAACATGACGCTGGTGATCTTCTTGACCGGCATGTCGATGATGCGATCGATGCTGCCATCGGGGGCGTAGCGGATCAGTCGGCCGTCATAGACCAGCGCATTCCACAGATAGCCCTCGGCATCGACGGTCGAGCCGTCCGCCGCACCGCCCCGGCTCGTGTCGACGCGCACGAAGGTACGCCTGTTGGTGGCGACACCGGTGGCGATGTCGTAGTCGTAGGCCCATATCTCGCCGGTCCAGGTGTCGGCGAAATAGAAGGTGCGGTCGTCGGGGCTCCAGCATGGACCGTTGGAACAGATGATGCCGGAATCGATCCGGGTGACGGAGAAATCCGGATCGAGCCGGTAGAGCCCGCCGGACGGCCCCTCTTCCATCGTGTCCATGGAGCCAGCGAAGAAGCGGCCGCGCCGGTCAACCTTGCCGTCGTTGAGCCGGTTCATCGGCTTGTCCGGCTCGGGATCGTGGATCAGCGTCACATCGCCGGAGGCGAAATCGAGCAGATGGAAACCGCGCTGCAGCGACACCACGGCGCCGCTACCGTCCTTGCGCAGCGCCATCGAGCCGATCTTCATCGGCACATCCCATGACCGGATCTCGCGTCCGTCGGCGGTCGCCCGAAACACGCGCCCGTCGAAGCTGTCGATCCAGTAGAGTCGTTCCTGTTCGACGTCCCACAGCGGTCCTTCGCCCAGCGTGGTCTTCACGTCCACCACGACTTCGATCTTCATGCCGTCCTCCTCCGTTTTTGCGTCTCGCGGCGATTGTTCGGGCCGCCTCAGAAAGCGACCTTGTCGCCGCCTTTCAATGACAGGATTTCGCGTGCCTCGTCGGGCGTCGCCACCTCCATGCCGAGCCCTTCGATGATCTTGCGGGCCAGCAAGACCTGCTCGGCGTTCGATTTGGCAAGCTTGCCCTTGCCTGCCCACAGACTGTCCTCCAGCCCGACTCGGATGTTGCCGCCAAGCGCTGCCGATTGCGCGGCTATGCGCAGCTGGCTGGCGCCAGCGCCGAGAACCGACCAGCGGAACTGGTCGCCGAACAGCCGGTCGGCAGTGCGCTTCATATGGGCGACGTCTTCGGGATGGGTGCCGATGCCGCCGAGCAGTCCGAACACCGACTGCACGAAGAAAGGCGGCTTCACCAGCCCGCGGTCGGCGAAGTGCGAGAGGTTGTAGAGATGGGCGATGTCGTAGCACTCGAACTCGAAGCGCGTGCCGTTGTCGTAGCAGGTCGCCAGGATGTACTCGATGTCCTTGAACGAGTTGCGAAAGACGAGGTCGCGGGTCGCTTCCAGATGCGGCTTTTCCCAGTCGAATTTGAAGGTCTCGTATTTGTCGGCGAGGTGATAGAGCCCGAAATTGATCGAGCCCATATTGAGCGAGGCGACTTCCGGTTTGAACTGGGCGGCCGGGCGCACGCGCTCCTCGACCTTCATGTACGGGCTGCCACCGGTGGTGATGTTGATGGCGGCGTTGGTGCCTTGCTTGACGCGCGGCAGGAAGCGAGCGAAGGCCTCCGGCGTCTGGTCGGGCTTGCCGGTTTCCGGATCGCGCGCATGCAGATGCAGGATTGCGGCACCGGCTTCGGCAGCCGCGATCGCCTCCGAGGCGATCTGGTCTGGCGTGATCGGCAGATAAGGCGACATCGTCGGCGTGTGGATGGCACCTGTCACCGCGCAGGTGATGATGACCTTGCCCTTGGTCTGTGCAGGCCCCGGCTTGCGGCTGGTTTGCGTCATTCTCCGAACTCCTGATCCGATTTTCTCTTGTGGGCGGCGAGCGCCATGAGCCGGCGGTCACGCCACACCTGCCGGTCGCCCAGGCTTTGCTGTGGCAGTCGCTTGCGGCGATCAGCCTCGACCGTGTCGATGACCTTGCCGGCCCAGTCGACGCGTCGCTGCGTCTGGGGAAAGATGTTGGAATAGATGCCCTGATAACGCTCGACATAGTCGCGCACGCCGCCAGGCGCATTGAGATCGATGGTCTCGAATGGACCCATGAACGACCAGCGCAGCGCCAGCCCGTCGCGGATGCCGATGTCGACATCCTCGACACTGGCGTAGCCGTCGGCGACAAGCCGGAAAGCCTCCTCCAGCAATGCGCCTTGCAGGCGGTTCATGATGAAGCCGTCGAGTTCGCGGTTCATCACCAGGGGCGCATGACCGGCGTCGATGAGGAAGGCGCGGGTTGTCTCGACCGTCTCGGCGGACGTCCATGGCGCCGGCACGATTTCGGCCGCCGGAATGAGATAGGGCGGGTTGATCGGATGCACGACCAGGCAGCGCTGCCGCCCTTGCAGATGGTCGGTGAATTTCGACGGCAACAGCGCCGAGGTGGAACTGGCGATGACTGTTTGCGGATCGGCAAGGCTGTCGATCAGCGAGAACACCTCCCGCTTCACCTCGAGGTTTTCAGGCGTGTTCTCCTGGATATGGACCGCACCAGCCAGCGCCTCTGCCAGCTCGGCGACAATGGTGATCCGGCCGAGCACGGCGTCGACCGCCTGTCCCCGCAACAGGTCGTTCCGGGCGAGATCACCGAGCACGCCGGCAATGTAGTCGCGGGCGCCACCCGTGGCAGTGGGCAACTGGTCCCACATCCGCACATCATGGCCGGCGCGGGCAAAGCTGATTGCCCAGGCCCGCCCGATGAACCCGCTTCCGACAATTGCGACATTGGCCATGGATAGGCTCCTCAAAGTGTTTCGACATTGCCGTCGACGCCGAGCGACTGGCCGGAAATGTTGATCCCCGCATCGGAGAGCAGGAAGGCGACCATCGACGCCACATCATAGGGGCTGGTCATGCGGCGCAGCGAGATGTTTTGGAGATAACGATCCGTCATCTCTTCGTGGCTGATGCCGACCTGCTTGGCGCGCGCCGAGATAACACCTTCGATGCGGGGCCCCTCGATGATGCCGGGCAGGATGGCGTTGACCCTGATGGCGTGCGGTCCGAGCTCCTTGGCGAGACTCTGCGTGAAACCGATGACACCGAACTTGGCCGCCGAATAGGGTGTGCGGAAGGCGTAGCCATGGCGGCCGGCGGCAGACGACATCGAGACGATCGAACCACCGCCCGCCGCCTTGATCAGCGGCACGGCGCGCCGAGCGCACAGGAACTGGCCGGTCAGGCAGATGTCGATGCAGCGCCGCCAGTCGGAAGGGTCGATCTCGTCGACACCGCCTGTCGGCCCGGCAATGCCGGCATTGTTGATCAACGCATCGAGCCCGCCGAGTTTTTTCTCGACCGCCTCGAACAGGCGGTCGACATCCTCGTCGCGCGAGACATCGGCCTTGACCGCAGCGACAAGGTCGATCTTGCCGGGAGCAGCGGCCAACGCCTCGTCGGAAACATCGCAGACGACGATGCGAGCGCCGAGGCGTGACAGCGTGTCGGCTATGGCAAACCCGATGCCGCCGGCGCCCGCCGTGACCAGCACGCGCTGGCCTTTCAGCCCGGTCAAAAATTCGTCCGCCGATGCCGGCGCCCTTGTGCTCATGGTCCTGTCCTTCTCATTGCAGCCGCCGTTCGCGCAGCGCCATGACGGCGCCCAGAACGACCAGTCCGTAAAGAATTGCCCTCGTGGCATAGGGAAGCGTGGTGCCGGCGAGCAGCATCTGCAGTGCGGTCAGCAACAACACGCCGCCGAGCATGCCGAGATAGTGGCCGCGTCCGCCGGTGATCAGCGCGCCGCCGACCACCACCACAGCGATCGACGGCAACAGGTAGTCGTCGCCCATGCCAAGGCTTGCCTGACCCGAAAAGCCGGTCAGCATGATGCCGACAACAGCCGCGCAGACGGCCGAAAGCATATAGACCAGGATCAGCGTGCGCTCGACGCCGATGCCCGACAAGCGCGCCGCGCGTAGCCCATTGCCGATGCCGTAGACGCGTCGTCCGAACGGGGTGCGGCCAAGCAGCAGTACCGCCGCGACGACAAAGACGACCATCAGCAGCACTATTGGAGTCAGCAGGCCGGCGAGCTTGGCCGTCATGACCCAGCGCAGCATCGGCGAGGAAAAACCGGCCGGCGTGCCCTGCGAATAGAGCAGCGCACAGCCTTGCAGGATGCCGTTGGTGGCGAGCGTCATGACGATCGGCGAGATGCCGAGATAGACGATGCCGAAACCATTGGCGAAGCCAATGGCGCAGGCCATCAACAGGACGACCGGCAAGGCGTAGACAAGGGCGGCGTCGGAGCCGTTGACCATGCCGGCCAGGATGATGCCGGAGATGCCGATCGTCCACGGCACGGAGAGGTCGAGGCCACCGGTCAGAATGACGGTTCCCTGCCCCAGCGCCAGGACGGCTAGGAAGGACGATAGCACCAGCAGCGAATTCCAGTACCCCGGATTGAGGATGGCGCGGCCGAGCCAGACCTGCGTGACGACCACGATGAGCAGCAGGCAGACATAGGCGGGCAGCGCATAACGCAGCGTTTCCGCGTTGCGCAGGTGGAAGGCAGGGCGCGGCGCCGCCGGACTGCGCTGGGCATGGGCTGGTTCGGCGGTCTTGAGACGCCGGTCCACGCGCTCGAGTTGCGAGGGCAGTATGCCGGCGCGCCAGGCGGCGAGCCGGGCACGCGCGGCGCGTAGCTGCACGGCAAGCACCGATGCATGCGAGATGGAGCCGGCAAGTGCTGCCAGCACCAGAATGGTGCCTTCGGCGATGGTCGCATAATAGGCCGAGACATTGAGCACCAGCAGGATGTTCACCACGATCATCAGGATGTAGGCGCCGAAGACCGAACCCACCGGGCCGCCCTGCCCGCCGCCGAGGCGCGTGCCGCCGACGACGACCGCCGCGAACATCGACAACAGCAGCGGATTGCCGACCAGCGGATCACCGCTGCCGGTCTGGGCGCTGATGAAGACGCCGGCAAGGCCATAGCAGCCGCCGGCGATGACATAGACGGCAAAGCGCACCAGCACGACATTGATGCCGACGGAAGCGGCCGACTCCGGATC
>NZ_RZQI01000195.1:0-8084 GCF_003998335.1 Mesorhizobium sp. M7A.F.Ca.CA.002.05.1.1
ATCGACACCTTGCAGCACCAGTTCGAGATTGAACTGCAGCTTCAACTCGCAGATGACGACAACCGGCGGCTCCCCCTCGCGCAACGCAACGACATCGCAGCCGCCGATCTCGCCTTTGACGACGAAGTCGAGGCTTTCGAGGAACCGCTTCACCGGCGCATAGAGTGAGGTTTCGTTCATGCCTCAAGGTTTAGCCGATTCGACGCGAAAAGCCTTCCCGGGGTTCGGCGTTCCACGGCCCGAAAGCGGATCGGGGTGGATACCGCACCGTCGGGCCAGCTGTCAGGCTTCGGTCTTCGGCACTGCCCGGTTCGGCAGCTTCCTGCGGCGCAGGAGCGGATAGCCGATCTGACCGAAATAGGTGGAAGGGATCGGATCGTCGACGCCGTACTTTTCCGGCACCTTGTCGCCGGTGGGATTGTAGGTGCCGAACAGCATGTCGAGGAAAGGCAACTGCCCGGCGAAGTTCTTGTCATAGGCTTCGCGCTGGTTGGCATGGTGCCAGCGATGGAACTGCGGGCTGGCGATCAGCCACTTCAAAGGGCCGAACGGAATCCGCACGTTTGAATGAACAAGCAGCGTGTGTCCAAGGTAGATGGTCGAAAAGACAGCGATCGAGGCTTCCGAGAAGCCGAGGAAAAAGATCGGCGTCAGCGATATTGCCTTTGTGACGATGGCGTCGACGGGGTGATTGTGGAAGGCCCCGAGCCAGTCGAGTTCCTCAATGCCGTGGTGAACGGCATGGAACTTCCAAAGCGCGGGGATTTTGTGGAAGGCCCGATGTGTCCAGTAGACGCCGATATCGGTAATCACGATGATTTCGGCAACCTGCAGCCAGACGGGCTGGCCGCTGACGGCCTGCGTTATCGCCGGCGGGACAAGGAGCGCAGCGGCACCGAGCGCGCCTGCCGCCATCATGACGATGGCCAGCTTTATGATGAAGCCGTTGAACAGCAGATAGATCAGATCGACAGCAAACCCCTTGCGGAAGATCTTCTGCGGCCGCTCGGCAAACAGATGTTCGAACGGAATGAAGATCAGCGCGCAGATCAACAGTGCCTTGATGCCAAAGATATCCATCGATTCGCCTCTGCGCGTCGTCTGCGCCTCCGAGAGGAACCACATCTCCCTTTCCAAAGGCTAAAGGCTCTGTAAGGGCGCTAACGCACGGAACGTGCAAGCAATGTCGCCGAACGCAACGGCTCGGAGCAATGGGACCGTCGAACGCGGTTGTTTGACACGGCTTCGAACCGTTCGTGTCCTAGCCGTCAAGACCCCAAAGATCCGGGTTGCGTTTGAAATACTCAATCAGCATGTCGGTGAGCACGCGCACTTTCCGCGTAGGATGCTGCCCCGGCGGGCGTACGACATACGCAGCTCCCGGAGGTACCGGATAGCGTGTCATGATCGGGACCAGCGCGCCGGAGGCCACATGTTCATGTGTAATGCAATCGGGGAGCCAGGCGATGCCGAGACCCGCCGCCGCCGCCGCGGCAAGCGCCGTGGCGCTGTCGGCCTTGAACCTGCCCTGCGGCTGGACCGTAACAATCTTGTCGCCATCCATGAACTGCCAGGCTTCCGTTCCCTGCATGAGGGCCTGATGGGTGACGAGTTCGTCCGGAGTCTCGGGTGACGCGTGCGCTTTGATGTAATCCGGGCTCGCGACAAGCTTTCCATGGATAGGCCCGACGCGCTTCGCGATCAGGTTGGAATCCTGAAGGTAGGCGCCCCGGATCGCGCAATCGAAACCCTCTGCGATGAGATCGACGAAGCGATCGCTATAAGAAGTATGGATGTGAAGCTTCGGGTGCAGACGCGCCATTTCCGCGAGCACGGGAGCAAAATGGGTCGCGCCGAAAGTAAGCGGCATGGCAACCCTCAGGCGGCCGCGTAGCTCACCGGTGGGGAAGATCGCTTCCCTGGCCGTATCAATCTCGGCGCTGGCTCGGGCCGCATGATCTCTGAAAGTAATTCCCGCCTCCGTGAGCGCGGCGCCGCGGGTCGTTCGTGCAAGAAGCTGGACGCCAAGCTCCGCCTCAACCCGAAAGAGCCGCCGACTGACGATCGACTTGGAGACGCCGAGTCGGCGGGCGGCGGCCGATACGCCCCCGGCATCGGCCACTACGACGAATGTCTGCAGATCTTCGATGTCCAATCGGCGTTCCTCGTTTCGCGACACAGCTTGCCTGAATATGGCACTATCGCATCACCAAAAGGAACAGCAAATTGCGTTTCGGCAACGTCGCCCGCTGGCGCATGTCTCCCGAAAACCCATGCCGTCCAGACGGCAGAGAAAGGAAGTCTTGATGACCCCTCGTAACGGCCTTGCTTCGCTTCTTCGTCCCGCAGATTCGGTCCTCGTCCTGATCGACCACCAGCCCTATCAGCTGGCCAATCTGAACAGCCACGACCCACACATGGTGGTCAACAACACGACCGCGCTGGCGAAGCTAGCAAAAGCCTTCGGTGTTCCGACCATTCTCACCAGCGTGATTGCGGCGCGCGGAGGACTTCTCTTCAAGCAGATCACCGACGTATTTCCGGACCAGGAAGTCATCGATCGCACCTGGGTGAACACCTGGCAGGACGAGAATGTGGTGAACGTCGTCAAGGCGACCGGCCGCAAGCAGCTGATCATCGCCGGCCTGTGGACCGAGGTCTGCGTCGCAATGCCTGTGATCCAGGCCGCCGGCGAAGGCTGGGACGTGACCGTGATCACCGACGCGTCGGGCGGGATTTCGAGGGAGTCTCACGAAGTTGCCATCCAGCGAATGATCGCGGCCGGCGCGAACGTGATGACCGTGATGGCGCTCACTGGCGAATGGCAACGCGATTGGGCGCGCACCGAGCATGTCGAGGAGCTGACCGAGATTCTCATTCAGCACTTCGGCGGCAGCGGCATCGCGTACCTCTGGGAACAGCAGCTGCTCAACACGCCGGTGCCGAGCGCCGCGGGCTGATCTGGGCGGAGGTGACGAAAGCTGGAGCGATCCCGCGCCAACAGGCTGGCTGCTTATCGAGCCGCGTCATCCCGCTCCACAAGACGGCCGCCCATGCCTGAATGCAGGGGCGGCCGGTGTCATCAACGATCACTTCCTCCAGCCATTGACCGCAACTGCAGCCGGCGCAGCCTGACTATCTATCGCCTCATTGAAAGGACCATGGAGATGTTCGGCGGAGCGCTCCCGAGAGGAAATAACAGTCATCCATCCGAACTTCAAAGTGAGCCTGACGCAACCGGGCGCTCTGATCGAGACGATGACTCGCAGTTCGGACATATCGACTGGAACAGAGGACCTTGCAACCAATCGACAACCCGTCAAGCACGCGGTTGTCATCATGTCTTAGGTACAAACTGCTACCCATGTCTCCGGAACGGACCTTCGACGTCTGGCGGAGGAAGTGTCTTCTAAACCTAAGTCCGCCATCGTCCGCTAATATACCAAAAACCCGTTGATTCCCTTGGCCTTTCGGCGTTCTGCGTTTGCAGTAGTCCGGTCAAATCCGCTAACATCGTGCATCGAAGTTAGGAACGGAGTTGCAGGGAATGGTTCGCTCACTCAACTTGCTGGCCGAAACGACCATCCGCGCCAAAGGCCTGAAGGCAGGGCGGCATAGCGACGGCGGCGGGCTCTATTTGTTGGCGAAGAAGGAAGGCACCAAGTCCTGGACCTTCGTCCACTTCAAGGGCTCTGGAAAGGGCCGCCAGTGGAAGGAAGTTGGCCTCGGCTCTTACCCTTCCGTATCTTTGAAGGATGCGCGCATTGCCGCCACCGACTGCCGGGACCGCCTGCGCCGTGGCCTTGACCCGATCGACACGGAAGCCAAGACCGAAAAGCCGACATTCGCGAAATGCGCCGAAGACCTGATCGCTGCTGTCGGCAAGGGCTGGCGCAATGCCAAGCACAAGGCACAGTGGGAAATGACCCTCGGCGATGCCTACTGCAAATCGATCCGCAAGAAGCCTGTGGACGAGGTGGACACGGCCGACATTCTGGAGATCCTGAAGCCGATCTGGTTCGAGAAGCCGGAAACGGCGCAACGGCTGCGCGGTCGGATTGAGCGGGTCTTGGATGCGGCGAAAGCTGCAGGTCATCGATCGGGAGAAAACCCGGCCTTGTGGCGCGGTCACCTGCAACACCTCCTGGCTAAGGGCAAGAAGCTTTCACGCGGCCACCATGCCGCTATGCCATACGCGGACGTGCCGGCGTTTGTGAAGCGCCTGCGGGCGTCTGAGGCTATGTCGGCGAAGGCGATGGACTTTCTCATCCTGACGGCTGCGCGCTCTGGCGAAGTGTTAGGCGCCAAGTGGCCCGAACTCGATCTGGACGAGAAGGTCTGGACTGTGCCGGCTGATCGCATGAAGGCCGGCGTCCTTCATAGGGTGCCGCTGACTGATGCCGCCCTGGCTATCCTGACGCCGCTCTACGATGCGCGCGTGTCGGACTATGTCTTCCCAGGGGAGAGCAAGCGGCCGGTTGATATGCCGCTGTCGGTGATGGCGATGACGATGCAGATGCGGCGCATGGAAGTCGGGCAATACACGCCGCATGGTTTCCGGTCAGCCTTCCGAGATTGGGCCGGGGATGAGACCAGTTTCCCGCGCGAGGTCGCGGAAGCTGCTCTTGCCCACAAGGTCGGCGATGCTGTCGAGAATGCCTATCGTCGGTCGGACGCATTGGAGAAGCGCCGCAAACTGATGTCTGCTTGGGCGAACTATCTGAATGCGCCTGCGGCTCGGGGTAATCTACGTGTCGTAAGATAACGTTGGTATCCGCTCGTGCATGCCATTGACTAAACGCGGCAAATCGCCGAGATTCACATCGTTCTGTTGAACTCGGAAAAAATCAGTTTTGAGGGACCGGCCCGGCTTTCTGCCGTGCCACGCTTGCAGAGCCTCTCCTAGAGAGGCCTGCGCCCTGCTGTTTTTCCTGTCCCTTACCCCCAGAGAAACCAGCGGCTCGTTTTACCGGATGTCGTTCGCTTTACTGTCGAACGGGAACGAACGCTGAACATCTCTGTGGGCAACCTGTGGATAAACACCAGCTAAGTCATTGGAATGAAAGGGGTACAAAATCCCTCGGGATAACACTCTCCAGGGTGTGCAGAGGGACTCGAAATCCGCTAGAATCCGTAACAAATCACCCGCGTCTGTTTGGCGCGAACCAAAGGAAGGAACTGAAATGGAAGTAAGCCCAAACGCATTTACTGTTTCGGGATTTTGCGCTGCTTTCGGCGTCGGTCGCTCGTTGCTCTATGAAGAGCTGAAATCCGGTCGCTTGCCTTACCGCAAGGCAGGACGGAAGACCCTGATCCGCAAAGATGATGCGCAAGCCTGGCTCGATGCTCTTCCGAAAGGAGCGACGGCCAATGAAGCCGGAAAGTAAGCGGTCTCCTCGCCAAAGCAGCCGCCTACTTTCCTACCTCAAAATCACTCCTCCAATCGCGGACCTAAATCGGAAAAGGAAGAATGACATGCCCCTCATAGCAGTCGACGCGAGTCGCGTTAATGCAAACTCTGTTAAGAGCGCGAACAAATTCAGCATCATCGTCAAGGTCGAGCCGGATGGAAATCCGATCCGACTGGACGGGCGCGTAGCTTGGGCAATGCGCGAGTTGGTCAAAGCCGGTCAAAGTGGCTGTACACCAATCACGCATCCCGGGCCTCGATGGTCAGACTACACGCACAAGCTGCGCAAGCTCGGGTTCGCCATTGAAACCGAGTACGAGAGCCACGGCGGCCCGTTCGCCGGTTCGCACGGAATCTACCGCTTAAGCTCGCCGGTCGTGATCCTTGAAGACGTGGCTAACGCCGCATGAGCACCGGCATCGGCAATACTCAAGGCCCGGTCGACCTCGCCGCCACTTGGCTGGCTACCGGCTCGGCGGATCGCACGAAGGCGATAATCCCGCAGATCCAAGAGCGGTTCAAATTGCCACTCAAAGACGCGGTGGAGGCCTGCCGGCAAGCGGCGCTGATCCGGGCGAGGGCCCACTGATGATGATGGACAAACACGCTTGGGGCCGGGCGGTCCGCTATTTCAAAGGTTTCCGGGATTCGCCGGGAGCCGTGCGAGTGGCGGGCGAGTTGCAGGATAAATACAACGAGGCTGTCGGCTGCGCTTGGCCGACGCGCGAAACAATTTCCCAGATGCTCGGCGCCGATGCTCCTGAGCAGATTTCCAAGTGGCTTCGAATTCTACAGAACGCGGGCGCGATTACGCGCGTCCCTGTTCGAAGCCTTCCCCTCGAAAAGCAGCAAATCATCGGTCGATCGGCGAAACGCTCCCAAGTCTACGTCCTGAACTTTGGCTGGGCGATGGACGTTTTGTCCGATCTGGACGAGTATGTCTGCGACCGCCAGAACAAGGTGATTATCCAGTCACCTCTGCCGTCTTTACGTAATCGTCCAAATACCCCATTGGATAATCAGACAGTCACCTGCGCGGGTGACGGTGTGGTTACCCTTATACCTTATGATCAAACCTTAGATCACACCTTAGAAGATAAAAGGGGCTCCGAAGGTTCAAACCTTAGTGCTTACACGCGCGAGAGGGCTGCATGATGGGCCTCGTGATCTGCTTTCCAATGGCTCGTCGTCTCGGAAAAATCAAACGGACGGCTGAACTGCTATCGGCTCGTCGCGGTCGTTCGGCTGACCACTATTGGCGCCAGACTGTCGCGGGCGTCGTCGGGCAACTGACCAGGGCCGGAATGACCGAAGCCGCGATAAGGAAAGAGGTGCAGACATTTTCGGACGCCGTGCAGGAAGAGCTACGGCGCGCCGCGCGTCGCAATGAGGGCGACGCAGCATGACGGTAATCGAGACAGCAGACGGCTTCGTCGTGGTCGACGGCACGGCAACATTGGCCGGACCGTTCCCGACCAATGCGGAAGCGTGGCGCGCGGCCGATCGGCTTGATGGCTCGCCTATATCGCCGGCTGAAAAGCGGGCTGACTGGATATCCACCAAGATCCTTTCTGCGGGACCGGCGCCTAGACGGTCGGCGAAAGCCATCCGGAAATCTGCGGATTCCGGTGGAATTTCAAGGAACCTCAGCCGAAAGGAAAAGCGGGAGGCGAAAAAGCAGCGCAAGGCTGAGAACCGCCTGAAGATCAATGCGGCCAAGGCTCCGGGCTGGTTGCGGAAGGGCGCCTCGGCGAAGTTCGATCCCCAAGCCAAGCGGGCCTTCAGCACCTCTCAACTCGGCACGTTCGGCGCCGCATCCCCAGTGCGGCATGTGAATATTAACGACTATCTCGCCTCGAAAGGTGTGCCTCAATGACGAACGCACTCGTTTCCTTCCCGGTATTCGATGAGAAGCCATCCGACGACTATGTTGACCGGTGGCTAGAGTTTACGAACGCGACTGGGCATCCGGAGCGCTTCGAGAATGTGACGACCACCAAGCCTGAAATCATTGGCACACTTCGCTTCCTATCAGGCGAGATCGAGGTTCCAATCTTTAAGCGCGAAAACCAGGACATGGTGCCATGTCCTATTTGTCATCCTACAGGCCCTTGGTTCAAGATCGGCCGGATGGCCTTCTTCCCCGATGAGCGTGTCGTGAGATTTATCGGCCATGACTGCGCCAAGCGGCACTACAAGGGCGAGTTCGATATCGCCGACGAGCGGTATCGGAAAGAGGCCCGAATTCGTCACCTTCAGCGCCGATGGACGGCTCTTGCTGAAAATGTGGACAGGATCGCGAAGTTTGCCAGATCATTGGCCGAACCGGCAAAGGCGCTCGAGGACTTGCGAGCCGAAATCGACAAGAAGGAGTCGGGGCTCTCCAAGTTGCTCTCGCGCGAACTGTCGCGCAATAGCGGCCGAATTGAAATCCAAGTGGATAGCGGGGTGAAGGATACCAGCGGCAACGCTGTCATCGTCAACGATGTTCTCGGCCTCGCTTCTGGTTCGGAATTCTGGGGCCGGCCTTATGTGCCTTACCAGCAGTTGTTGAGCCTCCAGCGCGATGCGGACGATTTAAAAACACCGCTGCCGGTGTGGCGAAGCGAGGAGTTGGACAGCGCCCACGAAGAGGAGATAGTCCGTCGCGGGACTTCAGCCGACATGCTACCTG
>NZ_RZQI01000196.1:0-8042 GCF_003998335.1 Mesorhizobium sp. M7A.F.Ca.CA.002.05.1.1
GTTCGGCGTGGTGCTGGAGGCGACGCTCGATGTCGTCGACAACGCCGTCTACCGGACCTCGCGCGAAATCATCAGATCGGACGATTTTCCGAAATTCTTCGCCGAGGTGCTGGAGCCGAACAAGGACATCGGCCTGTTCTACGGCCATCTGTCGACGGCGCCCGGCAATTTCCTCGAGGACATGATCGTCTACCGTTACGACAAGGTGGCGGAGCAGCCGCCGGCGGATCAGCCTGAGATCGGCGAGCCGGGTTCGGTTGGGTTGAAGCGGGTGA
The DNA here is from genome assembly GCF_003998335.1 of Mesorhizobium sp. M7A.F.Ca.CA.002.05.1.1. Classification (NCBI taxonomy): domain Bacteria; kingdom Pseudomonadati; phylum Pseudomonadota; class Alphaproteobacteria; order Hyphomicrobiales; family Phyllobacteriaceae; genus Mesorhizobium; species Mesorhizobium sp. M7A.F.Ca.CA.002.05.1.1. The sequence continues at coordinate 276 of NZ_RZQI01000196.1, forward strand.
TCATCAACCTGGCGAAATGGGGCAGCCTGTTCCAGGAACTGAAGTGGTTCACCGAAAAGACCCTGGAGCCGAAATTCGAAAGCTGCACGGTGGCGCGCACCTCAGCCATGGCCGAGGGCGAGGCTTGTCTCGTCACCCGCAACAACCCGATGCACGATTCGGTGCCCTATCTCTTCAACGATCAGATGGAAGAAACCGACATCCTGCACGAATATTTTATTCCACGTGCCGCCTATGTCGAATTCATCGCGGAAGCGCGCGAGATCCTGCGCAACCAGACGCTGCCGGTGCTCAATGCTTCGGTGCGCATCGTCCACAAGGAGGATGTGGCGCTGACCTACGCGCCGGAGCCGGCCTATTCGCTGGTGCTCTACATCAACCAGCCGACCGATGCCGACGGCAATGCCAGGATGCGGGCGCTGACGCGGGCGCTGATCGACGTGACGATCAAGCATGGCGGGCGCTTCTTCCTGCCTTACCAGCTGCATTATACGGCCAGGGAATTGCTGGCCTCCTATCCCGAACTGCCGGCCTTCCTGGCGGCGAAGCGGCAGTATGACCCGACGGAACTGTTTTCCTCGACCTTCTACCGTGCCATCAAGGCGCTGAGCGGGGTGGCGTAGACGTTAGGAGACTTCATGCGCAAGGTATCAGCCGCGGCACTCATCCTCATCGCGCTGTGCGCTGGCCCTGCCGGAGCCGAGGATCTCAAGGCCTTCAAGCTGACCATCGACGGTGTGACGGTCGATATCGATCCCGGCGAGAGCGCAGACGTGACCCTGCCTGGCGGCAAGCAGAGCAAGGTGACGCTCGAACGCAACGACTTCGCCACCTTTTCCGGCAGCGTTTTCTCCTTCGTTCACCCCAGCAACATTTCGGTGACCAAGACCGACCTCGGCGATGATATCACGCAGTATCTGATGGCGTCGGCTCTCGGCACGATCGTCGTGGTGCAGGAATATGGCGCGATGAATCCGGTGTCGCTTAACCAGCTGATGCTGCAGGAGATGACCAAGGAATCGGTGCTGGCCGGCGCCACGCTGACGCAGGAGCCGACGACGCGCAAACTCGCCGACGGCAAGGAATTGACCGGGATCCGCGCCGAGGTGACGACACGCACCGACACCGCCGATTTCGAGATCGTCGGCTTCGGCCTGGCCGATCGGGGGCTGCTGTTCATCACCCGCATTGCCGGCGAGGATGCAGCGACCGAAAAGCCGCTGATCGACAAGTTCTGGAAGAGCCTGAAAGTCAAGTTGCAGCGGGACTAGGGTCGTGTCCCGGTTTGAATTTCGGTTGGGATCCACACTTTTGCGTAACGGCGGCTCAAGTTATTCTGACGATCCGGAGGTTGGAGATCCTGCAGCATGGCGAAGCTCATTTTCAGAATGAACCAGTCCCTCGACGGTTACGTCGACCACCAGAAAATGCCGTCAGGCCCGACAATCTTTCGTCACTGGATGGAGCAAGTGCGCAATTTGAGTGGCAGTGTGTACGGTCGCGGCATGTACGAGGTCATGCGCTATTGGGACGAAGACAGTCCTGAGTGGAACGCGGAGGCGCACGAATTCGCGGCGGCGTGGCGGAGCCAACCGAAATGGGTTGTGTCGCGCTCGCTGAAGTCGGTCGGCCCCAATGCCACACTTGTCGCGGACGACGTCGAGGCGGTGATAGGTGGGCTTAAGGCTGAGCTCGTCGGGGAGATTTCAGTTTCCGGACCAGACCTGGCACGAAGCCTGACCGACCTTGGTCTTATCGATGAATATCAACTCTACCTCCATCCGTTCGTGCTCGGTCAGGGCAAGCCATTCTTCGCCGGCCCCCGGCCGCCGCTTCGCTTTGTGGCCAGCGATTTGATTGGCGACGACGTGATCAGGTTGACCTATGTGCCTGCCTGACCACGCGGTCGTCAAACGCCAGGGGGCTTACAGCCCCTTTGGCATCAGTCCGGCCAGCCAGTTCACGGAGCGTTTCGCGGCGTCGGCGGTTGCCGAGGCGGCGCGGCCGAGATCGGTCTTGACCACGGCGTAGCCGTTCTTGGTGCGATAGAGCACACCGGTTCCGCCATCGACCACCTGTTCATAGGCGACGGGCCGGGCGGCATCGGCTTCCATGGCCGTCGTCGGCGAACCGACCGAGACGCTTGGCCGGTGGCTCAATTCAGGCGGCAATGGGCTTTCGGTTCTGACGACCCGGCTGGCGGGCTTCAGTTTCGGGCGCGATGCGGTCGCGGCCAGTTGCGAGGAGGACGACGAACCCTTCGTGCGGCAGATGCCGGAGACGAGCGGATAATTGAAATTGCGCTCGTGCAGCATCTGGCTCTTCATCGCCGCTTCGCACTCGGCGACGGTCGACCACTTGGCCGGCGTCTCGCCGATATATTCGCAAAGCTTGGCGTCGCAGTCGCAGCCGACTATGGTCATGGCGATAAGGGCGGTCTTGATCACGGTCTTGTCCCTTCGAGATGCCCCCGGCAGCCCATTCATTTCTTCCCAGTCCTTCGCGCGCGAACAAGGCGGGATTTGGCCGCGATTGTGGAATGGGCGTGGCGGAGGCCAGGAAATGCATGATCCTGGCCGGGCGTGGCCGAAAGGCCTCAGTAGTCGTAGACGTGTTCAAGCTTGGCGCCGGCCTTGATCAGCGCCGGCAGCACGAGATGCAGCTTGCGCACGGCGACGATCATGCCGGTGCGGCGCATCGCCGGGTCGGCCGGCAGCGGATAGCTGAACAGGATGCGCATGCCTTCGGGGATGACGATCGTATCGGTGGAGAGCACGGTGACCATGATCTCGTCATTGCCGCCGATCTCGACGAAGGAGACGCCCTTGTCGATCAGGCGCGGGATCACTTCGGTGAACACCTGATAGCGCCTGGTGACGAAGATGGTGCCGTCAGCGCCCATGTCGCGTTCGAGCAAGGTGTCGGGCTCGTTGCGGGTGGCTTCGCCGACGGGTCCCTTGGCCCAGACATGGATGTCGAGCAAGGCGGGGTCCATCGTGGCAGCGAGCGCCTTGGTGATCAGGTCGGCATAGCCCTGCTTGATGGTGTCGGCGAGGCCGAAGGCGAGCTTGCGTTCGCTGGTGCGGATGGAACTGTCGCCCGGCGCCGACTGCACCGCAAACAGGCCGGCGCGCTTGTCGGCATAGGGGAACTGATACCAGGGCACCTGGTCGAGAAACCCTGCATAGTCCGCCGCCATCTTGGCCTGATAGATGTCGGCGGCGGTGCGCTTGGCCGTCGTCGCCTCGGTGATGCGGCCGACCGTGTTCTCATAGGCCCACTGCAATATATGCTCGATCGAGTGGCTGGTGCCGATGATGACCAGCATCTGGTGGTTGGCGTAGTTGAACTTATAGGGAGAACTGGCGCGGATGACCATGGCGTAGTCCTGCCAGAAGCGGCCGACATAGGACCAGTAGGGGAAGCCGCTCGGCTGGTCCTTGTCGACGAAGCCGGCATATTCGCGCGCGGCGTAGACGATCGCCCATTCCGGATAGGTGAGGAAGGTCGATTCCTCCGGCCGCTGGTAGCCTGGGATCTCGGCGCGAACCTTGTCGGCCAGCGCCTTGGGCGGCGCGCCGTCAGCAATGCCGGGCAGCGGCGTCTTGTCGAGCGACGACGTCGTCAGAAAGCCGTAGCTCAGCCCGGCGATCGGGATGAGGATGACGATGACGATCACCCAGAGGATCGTCTTGATGATGCGCTTCAGCCAGCGGAACAGGAACATGGCCAGTCAGGCCGTGGCGAAGTGTTCGTGTATGCGCCTGGCCAGCCGGAAGCCGACATAGACGGCGAAGCCACCAATGACGAGGTGCGGCAGGTTGGCGAAGAAGCGAGCCGGGAATTCGATATCGTTGAGGGAGCGGAAGCCGTTGATGAAGATACCGGCATCGAGGCAGCCGGAACCGGTGATCAGCCCGAGCACGCCGTCGAACAGGTAGACCGAACCGAACAGCTTGAAATAGAACACCGCCTGGCGGTGCGAGATGAAGGCGGCGGCCAGAGCCCAGACGCCGGAGAAGGCGTGCAGCAGGTCGTCATACCATTGCAGCGAGAACAGGCCGAACAGATTGCCGTCGGCGTCGTTGAACGCCGGTATGTAGCCGATGGCGACGACGCCGAAGAACAGGAAGGCATAGGCGACGGCAAGCTTCTGGATGAGCGTCATGAAGTGTCCCCTCGAAGAGTCCGCCTGAAAACAGACTCTGACGCTGGGATACTAGCTGATTTTGGCGCGCGGTGAAGCGGCGCCCGCGAGATCGCCGGCGAAGGATATCGAGGGGCAAAAAGGCAGTCGGCGCCGGGATTTCTCCCAGCGCCTCCCTGTCAGATCAGGACACGGTCGCGGCAGCAACTTCCGTAAAGTCGTCGCGCCTTGCCGGCCTTGATTTTGACGGTCCTGCCAGTCCGCCGCCCGAGAGCAGCGTCCGTTCGGGACCACGCCGGTTTTCACCCTTGCGGGCTTTGCCCTGCGCACCATCGAAGGTTTTTGCCGTCCTTCATGGCAGCATCGGTCCGCCGTAGGCGTTGGCACGCTTTCCGCGGCCCCGTAGGTCTCGGCTCCGTCCCTCAAAACAGGCAAGCCTGCTCTCGCTTCGGGCCGTACGGGCCTCAGGAAATCCGCCTTTCACTTCGCCTTTCGGCTTGATGATCGGTAGCCGCCTGAGATGGGTTTAACGTACGCCGGGTAAGGGTCCTGGGGAATGGCCGGAGGCCTGTGGATAACGGGATTATCGGGGATCAAGCTGGGATAACGAAATTTTCCTGTCCGCCACGATGGGCCTCATCGGCGGACATTCGGCCTTGCCCTGCCGCCCGGTGCGGTCTTCAATGCCGGCAAAGGATCGGACCTGCATGTCCGGCGCCGGGGAGGGCGGGTATTTGAAAGTTGGAGTGGTTCTCAACCCGATTGCCGGTGGGGGCCGGCTGAAACGGCATTGGCCTGATGTCGCCGTGTCGCTGAAAAAGCATTTCGGCGAATTCGAACTGCGCGAGACGCAAGCGGAAGGCGACGCCGAAAGGCTGGCAATCGATCTCGCGATGATTGGCTTCGACCTGGTGATCGCGGCCGGCGGCGACGGCACCGCCAGCGAAGTGGCCGACGGGCTGCTGCAAGCGGCCAGGGAAAGCGGCCGGACCACCGAGCTTGGGCTCTTGCCATGCGGCACCGGCATCGATTTCGCGCGTGGGCTAGGGCTGCCGAAAAAGGTCGATGCCGTGCTGAAGCGGATCGCCGAAGCCACGCCCCGCAAGGTCGATGCCGGACGCATCTGCTACGTCGACGATCACGGCGCGCTGGCCAGCCGGCATTTCATCAACATCGCCAGCCTGGGGCTTTCCGGCGCCACTGACCGCGCCGTCAATGCCGACAAGCGCAAGGGCAGGATGTCGGCCAAGGCGCTGTTCCTGTGGCGCACCGTGGTCGAGTTCATCCGCTACCGCTTCCAGGAGGTCAGCATCACGGTCGACGACGGCGTCCCCGTCGAAGCGCGCATGGCGCTGGTGGCGGTGGCAAACGGAAAGTTCTTCGGCGGCGGCATGATGATCGCGCCGGATGCGGAACTGACCGACGGGCAGTTCGACATCGTCATCCTGCGCGCGGCCGGCAAGCTGAAGCTGATCTGGGACATCCGGCTGCTCTATGGCGGCCGGCATCGCAATCATCCTGCGATCACCATCCTGCGCGGCAGGAAAGTGGTGGTCGAACCGCTCGGCGATGCGTCAGAGAATGGCGCGCTGGTCGACATAGACGGCGAGTCGCCGGGACGCATACCCGCGACCTTCGAGATCCTGCCCGGTGCATTGACGCTCAGATATTGAATCAAGCCGTTGACAGATTGATTCAGATGGATCCGCCGATCCAGCCAACGCCCTGAAATCGTTTGATATCCAGCCGGCGTCAGAGTTCGAGCTTGGCCGGGAAACCAGGTGCGCGCAGGTCGGTGCCGACGGCATCTTCCAACAGTTTGACGATCTGGGTCGACCAGGCGCCGCCGCCATAGGCGGCCTTGCCTTGCTGAAAAATGGCGTTGACGCGCGATGCCAGCTCAAGCGGCACGCCGGACTGCTCGCCGATGGCGAGCGCGAAGCCGAGGTCCTTCAGCGCCAGGTCCATGGTGAAGCCGATGTCGTAGGAGCCGTTGAGGATGAGCTGGCTTTCGGTCTCGTGGACGAAGCTGTTGCCGGAGGAGGCTGATATGGCGTGGTAGGATTGGGCGAGGTCGAGCCCGCCTCGTTTGGCCAGCATCAGCGCTTCGCCGGCGGCAACGAGATGGATGAAGGCGAGCATGTTGGTGATCACCTTGATCACCGCCGCCGAGCCGACCGGGCCCATCAGAAACGATTTTGCGCACATCGCCTCGATGGCGGGGCGATGACGTTCATAGAGTGCGGCGTCGCCACCGACCAGCGCGGTGATCTTCCCAGCCGCCGCCAGGTGCACGCCACCGGTGACCGGGCATTCCAGCGTCTCGACGCCCCTGGCCGAGGCGAGGGCGGCGAGGCGGGTAATTTCGTCGCGGCCGTTGGTCGACATCTCGATCCAGGTGCCGCCTGCGGGCAGGCCCTCCAGCAGACCATCGGCGCCCGCCAGCACGGCTTCGCTCACCTTCGGAGAGGGCAGGCAGGAGATTGCGTTGCCGGCCCGTGCGGCGGCCTCGGCGGGGCTGCTTGCCGCTGTGGCCCCGAGCGCCACCAGGCGCTCGACGGCGGCGGGATCACGGTCGAAGACCGTGACGGCAAAGCCGTTGCGGATCAGGCTGGCGGCAAGGTTGCCGCCGAGGTGGCCAAGGCCGATGAAGGCGTAGCTTTCGCTCACGGCGTCAGCGGCGTCTGCATCATCTGCAGATGCAGGTCCTTGCCCGTGTAAGGGTGTGCTTCGCAGACCGCCTCGTTGAGCTCGACGCCGAGGCCGGGCTCCTTTGAGGGGATGATTTTGCCGTCCTGCCACTCGATCTTTTTCTTCAGCAGCGTGGCGTGGAAACCGTCCCACTGCTTCAGCGATTCGAGGATGAGGAAATTGGGCAGCGTCACCGCCAGTTGGATGTTGGCCGCACCGACGATCGGTCCGCAATAGCAATGCGGTGCGATCTGGATGTGGTAGGCCTCGGCCATGGCGGCGATCTTCTTGGTTTCGAGAATGCCGCCGGAGCGGCCGAGGTCCGGCTGCAGGATGGTCGCGGCGCGGTTCTCGATGACGCGGGCGAATTCAAACTTGGTCGTTAGCCGCTCGCCGGTGGCGATCGGGATCGAGGTCGCGCGGGCCACTTGGGCCATGACCTCAGGCATATCAGGCGGCACCGGCTCCTCGAACCACAAGGGATCGTAGGGCTCGATGGCGCGCGCCATGCGCAGCGCGCCGGACGCTGTGAACTGGCCGTGCGTGCCGAACAGGATGTCGGCGCGGGTGCCGACCGCCTCGCGGATCGCCTTGATCATGCGGGTGGACAGGTCGATATCGACGAGGCGCGGCTGATGGCCGTCGAAGGCTGTGTAGGGGCCGGCGGGGTCGAGCTTGACGGCATTGAAACCCTGCTCGACATATTCGAGCGCACAGGCAGCGGCGAGATCTGGATCGTTGTAGACGTTCTTGCCGTGCGCATCCTCGGAATGGACGCTGCCGCTGTGCGGATAGAGATAGGTGTAGGAACGCAGCGTTTCGTGCACCTGGCCGCCGAGCAGTTTATAGACCGGCTTGTCGGCTTCCTTGCCGATGATGTCCCAGCAGGCCATTTCCAGCGCCGAGAAGCAGCCCATGCCGGACACATC
>NZ_RZQI01000197.1:0-7992 GCF_003998335.1 Mesorhizobium sp. M7A.F.Ca.CA.002.05.1.1
CATCAGATCCACCGAGCCGGTATCGACCGACAGGTTGATGCAAAAGCCCTGGCCGCCGCCATTGGTCAGAAGCGGGGTCAAGAGCTTCTTGTAGTTCTTCTCGGTCACCGCTTCCTGGACGAAGGCGATGCCGCGCTCGTCGAGCAGCTTGCGGTCGGTGTCGCGCGGGTCGATGACCGTCATGCGCGACTTGTCGAACTGGAAATGGCGTTCAATCAGCGGCAGCGTTCCCCGGCCGATCGAGCCGAAGCCGATCATCACGACAGGGCCGCTGATCTCACCGTAAACGGGCCAGTTTTCATTCGCCATTTTATCGAGCACTCCTTCAAAACCCAGGAAACTGGGAAAACATGCGCAAGCCGGGGATTTTTGCCCGGCGGCCATGCGCTACATCACAGATCATTGTCACAAACCAGCGAAAAGCGCCAACCAGCGGCTAGCTGCGTTGGCTACGTGGTTAAGGCTGAAACCGTGGATGAATGGCTCTACCCGAACCAAAGTTAGCTCATTTGCCAAGCGCAAGCGACGTGCCCCGTCCGTTCAACGGATTTTTGCCCTCGGCGCAGCTGTGGACGCCCGAACCACCAACTCCACGGGCAGAACGACTTGGCGGGGCGGTTGGTTGTCAAGAACCATGCGGGCGGCGAGCCTGCCTTTTCCGATCACGTCTTGCGCGACAGTCGTCAGCGGAGGTGTGGTGCGCGCGGATTCAGCAGTGCCATCGAAGCCAATGACCGACACGTGGCCCGGCACCTCTATGCCGCGACAAACCGCCTCGTCGAGTATTGTGATCGCCTGCCAATCCGACATGGTCAGGATCGCGGTTGCTTCAGGCACATTGTCGAACACCACCGCTCCAGCAGATGGATCGCCGGGCGTCGTCTCGATAATCGGGACATCGTCGATCGACAAGTTCGCCTCCGCCAAGCCCTGTTTGAAACCGTCAAGCCTTTCGTCATCGAGTGAGAAGCCGGCAAGAAGCGGGCGCTTTGCCTGTCCGGGCATGTGCACAATGGGAGGGCCTGAAGTTCTCCGTATGGACAGGATGGCAAAATGTCGGTGTCCCAGCCCGGTCAGATGCCGGACGGCAGCGACCGCGCCCCTCCTGCCGTCGATCTTTATCGAATTGATGTCGGGACCTGCGTCGCTTTCGAGAATGACGAAGGGCAGGCGTCGCCGTTGTGCCGATGTTATGAGGCCGATATCCGCGCTGTGACCAAGGATGAAGCCGTCGACCAGGGCCTCGCGGATATTGGCGATGCGGGTATTATCGGTGCCGTTTACAAGGCTGAGCGTCGTTCCGGCCTCGTCGCAGGCGAGCGAAACGCCCAGCACCAACTCGCGGAGATAGGGACTTCTGAGCACGTCGGCGATGGCGTAGGCGCCAGGCGGCATGAACCCGATGGCATTGAACTTGCCATCCCGCAGCAATCGTCCCTTTGGATCGGGGCCGCCAAACCCGAGCGCTCGCGCGGCCGCTTCGACACGTTGGCGCAACTCAGGCCTGACCAGTTCCGGCCGGTTGAAGACGTTGGAAACAGTGCCCCGGGAGACACCGGCAGCCTTGCCCACGTCGGCTAGCGTTGGCATTGCGATTCACCCCGTTTCCCTTCAGTTAGACCATTTTTTGGAGCGCTCCAAGAATTTTGTTGACTCGAAAGTGGAAAGGGCGGATCGTATCACTTGGAGCGCTCCAAGTAGGCGTATCTGGCATTTTCGCGACTGAAACATCGAAGATCGTCAAATGGCTTGGTCCCAACGGCCACGCCCAGGGAGGGTGTTATGGCAGAAACCAATGTTTTTCCCGCCTCGCTTGTCGGTAAGACTTTCGACTGCGTTTTCGGCCCGTTCGTACCCCGGCTGACGTTTTTCTCGCCGGAGGAATTACATGTGCAGGCGTCGATCGGAGCCACCAAAATTGACGAGGTGGTCAAGATCGACATGACCAGCGTACGCCCGAACCTCGTGCTCATGAGCTGGACGGAGCAGAGCGGCAACTTCATCGTGCAGTTGCAGGATCATGAGAAAGGGATCGTCCACAACTATGCGCGGCTGGCCGACGGGCAGCTCTTCTGTGCCCAAGGCGCCATTCAAGCCGTTTCGCCTGCGTGACGCTCCCGCGTCGGGGCCGGCAAAGTGCGGCATCGACCGGCATACTGCTGTTTCCTAGTTGAAGTACTTCGGATTACGATCTGCTGAATTGCCGTCATCGATTTCCCTATTGAAGGAGGAAAGTGCGATGGAACTCGCTTACGACAGTCATCTGCTTGCCCGAATTCTGCTGAGCGTCGCGACCGTGGGCTACGGTGTGGTGACGATCAAAGCCGACCTCAACGCCACCCACGCCACCAATCCGCTGTGGACTCCGCACGCCCGGTTTCACGTCGTTTGGCAGGTGCTGAGCTACACCGGAGTCGCGCTGATTGCGCTGGGGCTTATCTGGATTGGAGGCCCACTCCAAGCCGAGCGGCTCTATCTCGCCGGGGGATTGGGCGTCGCCATGTATGGAGCGTTCTTCGTGGCCATGCTCTCACGACCGATCTATGGCGGCGTGCTCTACGACGAGAACGGCTACCTGCCATTCCGACCGCCGTTCGGACCGGCGGGTTGGCGGTGGGATGTCAACGTCACCGTCTTTACCGCGATGTCCGCGATCCTGCTGCTGGGCTTGGCCGCGATTTAGGACAGCGCCAGCACCCCGAGCCGGTCGACCAGCCGATCGCGGTCTGATGTCAGGCCCTTATAGTCGAGTTGGGCGAGATCGAGCGCTTCGAGCTGGGCGGCGAAAGACGCCGCGAGCTTCGCCCGATCCGGGTGCCTGGCCAGCACGGCGAGCGGGTCGAGATGGATGCGGATGGTGAACAGGATATCGCGTGAAACAGGCAGTTTGCGCAGGGTCTGCCGCTCGACGCGGATGAACGCATGAGCGTCGATATCGCCATCGGGAAAGCGCGACGGCCGGTTGGTGGCGCGGTCGATGCGCTGCAGGTCGGAGAGCGGATGATAGAGCGCGTTGTCGGACTGGATCGACCAGTTGTAGCGCTCGACCGCCTGCCCCTGGAGGCCATCGAACATCCGGTTGATGAGTTCCGCCGGACGCGTGCCCGGGCCGAAACCCGGCACCGGCGCGTGGATGTCCTGCAGCGGCTTGCCGAATTTTTCCAGGAGCGACCAGGACGAGGGAAAGCAGAGCGAGCCGGCGACTAGCCGCCAGCCGCTGTCACCGCGGCGCATCAGGATCAGGTCTTCCTGGACGAGCTGTGAGGCTTTAGCCAGCGGCGCCTCGGCGAGGGAAGCAGGCAGACGGCCCGCCGCGCCCGCCACCTCGACGCCTGATCCGCCGAGCCGATGGGTTTCGGGGAACCTCTCCAGGAGATGCGCAGCGAGCAAGTCGAGCACTTCCTGCTGGGCATCGCGCGTGCCGTCCTCCTCGACGAAAACGCGCTCTGGGATTTCGGCATAGAGCCGGTGCTTTTCGGCGAGATACGGCAGCAGATGGCCGTCGATCTCGATCCAGTCCGCCGGATCGAGCGGCTTCAGCCCGATACTGAACAGTTTCGACGAGCCGTCATAGGGCGTGTGGGTGGGGAGCGTATGCTCTGGGGGCGTGTGAGTGGGCACAGTCGTCCTGTTTCAGGTCAGTCTTGCGGGGATCAGTCCGCGCAGCGAATTGCCGACGAACAGGGACTTGGCGGATTTCAGATCGTCCAAGCTGTAGATCGCTTCGCGGGCGCGGCCTTCATCCAGAAGCTGCGCGCGCAATACACCAGGCAGCAGGCCGCAGTCGAGCCGGGGCGTGGCCAGCACGCCGTCGCCGAGATCGGCAAAGACATTGGTGATCGTGCCTTCACAGATCTCGCCGCGCTCGTTGGCCATAAGCACCTCGTCGGCCTGGGTGATGAGGTGTTCGGCGCGGGCACGCGTGTAGAGCTGCCGCCGGCTGGTCTTGTGGCGCAGCAGCGTGTCGTGCGAATCGAGCCTCGTCCGCGCCAGCCGCAGCATCCAGACCTTGTCGGCGGCGAGCGGTTCATAAGGCTGCGCCGAGGCCGCCACCTCACCATCGTGCGACAGGACGAGCCGCGTGCGCATGGCAACGCCGGAACCGCCGACCGCGCTGCTCAGTGCCTCGCCGACCTTGCCTGGAGCACAGCGGAAGCCGAGCTCCGCCGCCGAGCCATAGAGGCGCGCAAGATGGCGATCGAAGCGCAGGAAGCCCGGGCCGGGTTCCCAGCGCATGGTCTCGATCAACTGAAAGTCGGCGGTGTTCCCGTCGCGAAGCGCGCTTTCAGCAGACACTCCTGATACTCCTCCTGCGCCGTCGAATCGAAGACGACGCCGCCTCCGACATTGTAGACGGCCTCGCCGCCCGAAAAGAGCGAGATGGTGCGGATCGCCACGGAAAAGCGCATCGGGCCGCCGGGCGCGATCCAGCCTATGGCGCCGCAATAGGCATCGCGGGGCGTGCCTTCCAGGTCGCGCAGGATCTCCATGGCACGGATCTTAGGCGCGCCGGTGATCGAACCGCAAGGAAACAGCGCCGCGAAGATCTGGCGGATAGAGAGACCCGGCAGCAGTTTGGCCCTGACGTCGCTTACCATCTGATGCACGGTCGGGTAGGTCTCGATGCGGAACAGCGCCGGCACGTCCAGCGTGCCCACCTCGCTGATCAGCGAGATATCGTTGCGCAGGAGATCGACGATCATCCGGTTTTCGGCCTGGTTCTTCTCGTCATTGCGCAGGAAGATCTTCTGCCGCTCGTCTTCGGCCTTGGTGGCGCCGCGCGGCGCCGTGCCCTTCATCGGATGCGTCTCGATCATGCCCTCGGCGTCGATCTCGAAGAACAGTTCAGGCGAGCGCGACAGCACGATGGGTTCACCGAGCGCGATCAGCGCGCCATATTTCACCGGCTGACGTTCCGTCAATGCATCGAAGGCGGCCAGCGGCTCGCCTGACCATTGCGCATGCACGGGAAAGGTCAGATTGCCCTGGTAGCAATCACCTTGCCGGATGTGCTGGTGCAGCCGCGAAAAGCGTTTTTCATAATCCTCCGGCGACCACGTCGCACGGGCGTCGAAGATCGGGCCGTTGGTCGCCGTGGTGTCGCGCGGCGGCACCGCCTCTTCGACCGGGGCATCGAAAACCCCAAGGCACACGAGTGGGGCCCGGCGTTCATTCGGCAGCAGGGGAACGAGCTTGGGTTCGAGCAGGTAGCCCGCCTCATACGAGAAATAGCCGGCAAGCCATTTGCCTGCATCATGCGCGGCTTGTGCTGCTTCCAGAGCCGGTTCGAAATCCCCTGCTTCGTGCGCCACGATGATATCGGCCGGCCGGTCGAAAACGAGCTGGCGCGCGCTTTTGTCATTGCGAAAAATTGCGGCGGGCAGGGACATGGGACTCGTGCTGCGGTCTATGAAGCCATCAACCGCTCTATATGGGGTGCCGCTCGCGCGCAATCGAGGGAACGGCACGCTGCCTCTCAAAGCCGACCTCAGGGCCAACCCAGGGCCCAAGAGCAAACGGCGGCGCCGATATGGCGCCGCCGTTTGTAGTCTCGGTTCTTGCCGGCGATCAGCTGTTGCTGAGGGTTCCGGCTGTTGGAAACTGCTTGGCGAATTCCTTCTCGTTGCCGGCGGCGAGCAGCTTGGCTTGCTCGATCCAGCGTTCGCGCGCGATGCGGCCGTCGAAATTCATGACGTCCTCGATCCGTTTGACATCGGCGGCGGTCCAGGACGCGATCTGGGCGAAGCTGGTGACGCCTTGCGCCTTGAGCAGCTTCTCGTTGACCGGACCGATACCGATCAGCCGGCGCAGATTGTCGGGCTTTCCGGATGCTGGGCCGGCTGCTGGCTTGGCTGTTGCAGACTTGGTTGTTGCAGGTTTGCTCGTTGCGGATTTGGCTGTTGCAGGTTTGCTCGTTGCGGATTTGGCTGGAGCCGAGGTTTTGGTGGCGGCGGGTTTCGCTGCCGGCTTGGCAGGGACCGCCTTGCCAGGGACCGCTTTCGCAGCGGCCGGTTTGGCCGGCGTTGGCTTTGTGGCGGCGGATTTGGCTGTCGCGGGGGTCGACATCAGGGCCGCCGGCGCCTGGCTTGCCGGCTTTGCCGCGCTGCTTCCGGCGGCAGGTGCGGCCGACGCTTCACGCAGCCGGCGCTCGAGGTCGGCGCGGGTCTTGCCGCATGCATCGAGTTCGCCGGTCAGGCGGTCGCCGTCGGTGCGCAGCCTGTCGCGTTCGCTGCGTGTACGGTCGAGGTCGCCGCGCAAGCTGTCGAGTTCACCGCGCAGGCGCCCCCAAAGGAACCAGCCGACCAACACGCCTATCAGGAACGCCAGGACCACGTAGAAAAAAGTGCCCATTGTCTCTCTCCAGTCAGATCCGTCTGCCGTGGGTCATGACCTTCGGCGAAGGACTACTCTTGGTGGTTCCGCGGTAAGCAGAACAGCCGGCTTCGGTTCGAGCTGCGGCGATCGGCTTTGCTTGCCCATGGCCAACGGCCGTTGTCGCGTTCGCCTGAGCGACACGGCCGGCTGAGATTTCTCCTCGCCGATCCGCATGCGCTCCGGCTGAGCTTGGAGCGAAGGCTATCATAGAGCTTGTGGAAAGCTATCGGAAAACTTCGGTGGAGAGTACTTCAAGAACAGATATTTAGGGTGATAGTAGATCTGTCCCAACATGCATTCCGGCTAAACTGTTAGAGCGATGCCTGAGGGACGCGTTTCAAGCGTCGAGCGCTTCCAGCTCGTCGATCAGGCCGCTGATGACGCCAAGTCCGATCTGCCAGAAGGCGGGATCGGTGGCGTCGAGCCCGAAGGGCGCCAGAAGCTCGGAATGATGTTTGGTGCCGCCGGCGCGCAGCATTTCGAAATACTTGTCCTGAAAGCCGCGCTCGGCGTTCTGGTAGACCGCGTAGAGCGAGTTCACCAGGCAGTCGCCGAAAGCATAGGCATAGACATAGAAGGGTGAATGGATGAAGTGCGGGATGTAGGTCCAGAACACCTCGTAGCCTTCGCGCAGCTTGATAGCGGGACCCAGACTTTCGGCCTGCACTTCGAGCCAGAACTGACCGAGCCTGTCGGAGGTCAGTTCGCCGTTCTTGCGTTCGGCATGCACCTTGCGCTCGAATTCATAGAAGGCAATCTGGCGCACGACCGTGTTGATCATGTCCTCGACCTTCTGGGCGAGCATGGCCTTGCGCTCGCGCCGGTCGGTGGTCTGGTCGAGCAGCGAGCGGAAGGTCAGCATCTCGCCGAAGACCGATGCCGTCTCGGCCAGCGTCAGCGGCGTCGAGGCCATCAGTGCGCCCTGGCCGCCGGCCAGCACCTGATGCACCCCATGGCCAAGCTCGTGCGCCAGCGTCATCACATCGCGCGGCTTGCCCATGTAGTTGAGCAGGACATAGGGATGCGCCGACGGCACGGTCGGATGCGCGAAGGCGCCAGGCGACTTGCCGGGCCGGGCCGGCGCGTCGATCCAGTTGCGGTCGAAGAAGGTTCGCGCGATCTCGGCCATGTCGGGCGAAAAGCGCTGATAGGCGGACAGCACGGTGTTCCTGGCCTCCTCCCAGCCGATGATCGCCTGGGGCGTATCCGGCAACGGCGCGTTGCGGTCCCAGTGGTTCATCACCTCCATGCCGAGCCAGCGTGCCTTCATCGCGTAATAGCGGTGCGACAGGCGCGGATAGGCATCGCGAACGGCGGAAGCCAGGGCGTCCACCACGCTGCGCTCGACGCGGTTGGCGAGATGGCGTGAATCGGCGATGTCCTCGAAGCCGCGCCAGCGGTCGGATATCTCCTTGTCCTTGGCCAGCGTGTTGGTGATCAGCGTGAAGGTGCGCAAATTTTTGCGGAAGGTCGTGGCCAGCGCCTCGGACGCCCGGCGGCGCACCTCGCCGTCGGCGTCCTGCAAACGGTTCAGCGCCGGCTCCAGCGTCAGTTCCTCGCCGTCGATGTCGAAGCGAAGGTCGGTCATCGTCTCGTCGAACAGGCGGTTCCTCACGC
>NZ_RZQI01000198.1:0-7960 GCF_003998335.1 Mesorhizobium sp. M7A.F.Ca.CA.002.05.1.1
CCGCCCGGCATGGTGTGAGTTACTTCACGTTGGCGCCGACGACGGCGTCCCAGTTCTTGCTGATCGCTTCCTTGGCCTTGCCCTGCTCGTCGAGCGTCGGAAACACTGCTGCGGCATAGGATTCCGCCGGAGGCAGCTTTGCCAGCACGTCCGCCGGGATCTTGCCATTCTTGGCGAGATCGTTGAAGCGGATCGGGTGGCAATAACCCTTCAGCCAGCCGATCTGGCCTTCGTCGGAGTAGAGGTACTCCATCCACAGCTTGGCTGCGTTCGGATGCGGCGCGTAGGCGCTGATCGCCTGCACGTAGACGCCGGCGACGACACCGGTCTTCGGCACGACGACGTCGACGGGCGGATTGCCCTTCAGCGTGTCGCGGCCGGCGAGCGCATTGTAGTCCCAGTTGATCAGGATCGGGGTCTGGCCCTGGGCGAGGGTTGCCGGCTTGCCAACGACCGGAACGAAATTGCCGGCGGCGTTGAGCTTCTTGAAGAAGTCGAGGCCAGCGGTGCCGGCGGCTTCACCGGCTGCAGCGCCACCGGAAAGGCCTGCAGCGTAGACCGCCTGGATGGCTTGGTTCGAGGCGCGCGGATCGCCGGCAAGAGCAACCGCGTTGGCGAATTCCGGCTTCAAGAGGTCAGCCCAGTCGCTCGGTGATTCCTTGACCAGATCCTTGTTCACCATGAACGACAGCACGCCGTAATAGTCGCCGTACCAGAAGCCCTCGGCATCCTTGGCGCTGTCGGGGATCGAGTCCCAGGTCGACACCTTGTAGGGCTGGATCAGGCCGTCGGCCTTGGCGGTCGGGCCGAAGGACAGGCCGACGTCGATGACGTCGGGCGCCTGCGGGCCCTTGTTGTCCTTGTTGGCCTTGATCGCCTCGATCTCGTCGCCGGAACCGGCATCGGGATTGAGTTCGTTGACGGTGATTTCCGGATACTTCGCCTTGAAGCCTGCAATGACGTCGCCGTAGCCGCACCAGTCATGCGGCAGCGCGATGGTGGTGAGCTGGCCTTCCGCCTTGCCGGCCTTGACGAGATCGTCCAGCGAATCCGCGGACGAAATCACCGTCGACGCGAAAAGCGCCGCGGCCGAAAGGGAAAGCACTTTCCCCGTGAATTTGAACATGTGTTCTCTCCGTTGAACTGACGCCGTTGGACGCCTGCGATGCGGTATCGTTTTCATGTGACAGCCAGATGAAAGCTTTGTGAAAGCGGCTGCTCGCAGTGCGAAAAAGTAAACTCTTTTTAACCTGATGTAGCAATCGCTCCGCGATTCTTTTTCCGGCTAACTAGTTTTTGCCTTGCCCGTCATCCTCCCCCTTGTTTTCATAGCCCCTTTTCAGATCACTTTGCGGCGCGGAAAACGCCTCAGACCGTGCCGGCGATGGCGTTTTCGAGCAAGGTCAGCGCCGCCTTCTTGGTCAGCTTGACCGGGTTGCCGCCGGCAGTCGGATCGACCACCGCCATATCGGCGATCAGCATCTTACGTTTCTTGTCCATATCGAGCCCCTTGATAAGGCCGGGCAGTGCATGCGGCACCTTCAGTTCCTTGCGAAGCTTGATGATCGCCTTGGCGAAGCCGTCAAAGCCGCCCTTGATGCCGCAATAGGCGGCGAGCCGGCCGATACGCTCCTCGATGGAGTCCCGGTTGAAGGCCAGAACATAGGGCATGAACACCGCGTTGGTCATGCCGTGATGGGTGTCGTAGAGCGCGCCGACCGGGTGCGACAGCGAATGGATGGCGCCGAGCCCTTTCTGGAAGGCGGTGGCGCCCATGGCGGCGGCGCTCATCATATGGGCGCGCGCAACGAGATCCCCGCCGTTGGCATAGGCCTTCGGCAGGTTCTCGAAGACCAACCTCACACCTTCGACGGCGATGCCGTCGGCCATCGGATGGTAGCCGGGCGCGCAATAGGCTTCGAGGCAATGGGCCAGCGCATCCATGCCGGTACCGGCGGTGATGAAGCCCGGCATGCCGACCGAAAGCTCCGGATCGGCAATGACGATAGCCGGCAACAATTTGGGATGGAAGATGACTTTCTTGGTGTGCGTGGCCTCATTGGTGATGACGCCGGCGCGGCCAACCTCCGATCCGGTCCCGGCGGTGGTCGGCACGGCGATGATCGGCGCGATGGCATCCGAATTGGCGCGCGTCCACCAGTCGTCGACATCCTCGAAATCCCACACCGGCCGCGTCTGCCCGGCCTGGAAGGCGATCAGCTTGCCGAGATCGAGCGCCGAGCCGCCGCCGAAGGCGATGACGCCGTCATGCTTGCCCTTCTTGAACACGGCGATGCCGGCGGTCAGGTTGGATTCGACCGGGTTCGGCCTGACCTCGGAGAAAACGCCGTAAGGGACCTTCGCATCGTCGAGGATCTCTAGGGTCGAGGCGACGACCGGCAGTTTCGCCAGTCCAGGATCGGTGACGAACAACGGCCGCTTGATGCCGGTGGCCGCCAGCACCTCAGGCAATTCCTTGATGCGGCCGGCGCCGAAGCGGACGGTGGTGGGGTAGTTCCATTTGGAGATCAGCTTGGACATTTTTGTCTTTCAATAAATCAGATGGCTTCGCGCAGATGGAATGATTTCGGCCTGGTGAGATTGTCATAGCCGATGGCCGACAAGCCCGCGCCCTTGCCGGTGTCCTTGACGCCGGTCCAGACCAGTGCCGGATCGAGGTAGTCGCAGCGGTTCATGAACACCGTGCCGGTCTCGACCCGATTGCCGATCGCGACGGCATGCTCGGTATCGCGGGTCCAGATCGAAGCCGTCAGCCCGTAAGGACTGTCGTTCATCAGAGCGATCGCCTCTTCGTCGTTACGCACCTTCATGATGCCGACGACCGGGCCAAAGCTCTCTTCGCGCATGACGCTCATCTGATGATCGACTTCTGTCAGCACTTCCGGTGCCAGATAAGGCGAACCGGCCTTGTCGTTAGCCACCTTCATGTCGATGTGCGCCTTGGCACCCTTGCGCAGCGCTTCGGCCTTCTGTTCGCGGATCAGATCGGCGAAGCGCGCCTGCGCCATCGGTCCCATCGTCGTCGCCTGGTCGAGCGGGTTGCCGACGACATAGTTCTTGGTCTCGGCGATGAAGCCTTCGACGAATTCGTCATAGACCTTTTCGTGCACATAGACGCGTTCGATGCCGCAGCAGCACTGGCCGGAATTGTAGAAGGCGCCGTCGACCAGATTGGCGATCGCATGATCCATCTTGGCGTCCGGCAGCACATAGGCCGGATCCTTGCCGCCCAGCTCGAGGCCGAGCGTCATGAAGGTGCCGGCCGCCGCCTTTTCGATGGCGCGGCCACCGCCGACCGAACCGGTGAAATTGACATGGTCGATCTTTCCCGAGCCGAGCAGCCTTTCGGTCTGGGCGTGATTGAGCACGACATTCTGGAACACGCCCTTGGGCAGGCCGATCTTGTCGAACGCCTGCTGAAAGCGCTCGCCGACCAGCAGCGTCTGCGCCGCATGCTTGAGGATGACGGTGTTGCCGGCCATCAGCGCCGGCACGATGGTGTTGACGGCGGTGAGATAGGGATAATTCCACGGCGCGATCACCATGACCACGCCGAGCGGGTCCTTCTTCACATAACGGCGGAAGCCGTCCTTCGGGTTGGAGGCAGGCACCGACTTGAGCGCCTGCTCGGCGATCTCGACCATATAGGTGGTGCGTTCCCTGACGCCGCCGAACTCGCCGCCGTAGCGTACGGGCCGCCCCATCTGCCAGGCGATCTCCGGCACGATCTCGTCTGATATCGCGACCAGCGCTTCCAGCATGGCGAGCATGTACTTGCCGCGCTCGACGATCGGCGTCTCAGCCCATTTCTCTTGCGCCGCCTTGGCGCGTTCCACCGCTGCATTGATCGCCTGGTCGGTCGCGATCGGTCGCTCGGCATAGATCGAACCGTCGATGGGGGATATGAGTTTGACCGTCTCGGTCATTTTGTAAGTCCTCGTATTCTACAACAAAATCGTATGGCCTGGCACTGCCCCTCATCTGCCTGCCGGCACCCTCTCCCCCACGGGGAGAGGGTAAGAGTGAAGGGGCGCCGACGAACCGTCGATACCTAGTACCGCTCGAACCCTCTGTGCAGTTCCCAATCCGTGATGCGGCGGTCGTATTCAAGCTGCTCCCACTTTGCGGTGTGGACATAATGTTCGAGCACATCCTCGCCGAGCGCCTGCTTGAGCATCTTCGACTTCGCAAGCGTCTCGGTGGCATCGCGCAGCGTCTTCGGAATCTCCGGCAGGCGCGATGCCTGATAGGCATCGCCGACGAACGGCTTCTGCAATTCCAGCTTCTCGTCGATGCCGGCAAGGCCGGCGGCGATCAGCGCTGCGAACGCAAGATA
Source organism: Mesorhizobium sp. M7A.F.Ca.CA.002.05.1.1 (assembly GCF_003998335.1). Classification (NCBI taxonomy): domain Bacteria; kingdom Pseudomonadati; phylum Pseudomonadota; class Alphaproteobacteria; order Hyphomicrobiales; family Phyllobacteriaceae; genus Mesorhizobium; species Mesorhizobium sp. M7A.F.Ca.CA.002.05.1.1. The sequence continues at coordinate 4,358 of NZ_RZQI01000198.1, forward strand.
CGGGTTCAGATCGGCGCCGCCGATGCGGCATTCCATGCGGATGCCCTTGGTGCCCTCGCCGCACAGGCGGAAGCCGGCGGTACGGTTGTCCTCGCTCCACATGATCTTGGTCGGCGCGAAGGTGCCGGCCTGGAAGCGCTTGTAGGAGTTGATGTAGGGCGCCAGGAACCAGGTGAATTCCTTGGCGTATTTGAGCTGGCCGGCGGCCCATTGCTGGCCAAGCGTCGACAGCGTCCAGTCGGCCGCCTTATCGAAGAACAACGGCGTCTTGCCGTCGGCGCTCCACAGCGAATTGTGGATGTGGCTGGAATTGCCGGCGAGCCCGTAATTGTATTTGGACATGAACGAAATCGCCTTGCCCTCGGACTCCGCGATTTCCTTGGCGCCGTTCTTGAGGATGACGTGACGGTCGGCCATGTCGAGCGCCTCGGCGTAGCGCACATTGATCTCTTCCTGACCCGGACCCCACTCGCCCTTGGAATTCTCGATCGGAATGCCGGCCGCTTCCATCTCGTTGCGAAGCCGGCGCATGACGCCCTCTTCCTTGGTGGTGATACCGATCTGGTAGTCGCCGATATAGGGCGATGCGGTATCGAGACCTTGCCAGTGCTTCTTGCGGGCGGAATCGTATGTCTCGTTGAACAGATAGAATTCAAGCTCGGAAGCAAAATAGCCTATATAGCCGCGCTCCGTCAGCCGCTTGACCTGCTTCTTCAAGATGGCGCGCGGCGAATGTGGCAGGTCATCATGGGTGTGGTGGTCGAGCACGTCGCAGATCACGAGTGCGGTCTTTTCCAGCCAGGGAATGCGCCGCAGCGTGGCCAGATCCGGCTTCATGACGAAGTCGCCATAGCCCTTCGACCAGCTCGCCGCCTTATAGCCCGGCACCGGCTCCATATCGATGTCGGCGGCCAGCAGATAGTTGCAGCCATGCGTTTCGTCATGCGCGGAATCGACGAAGTACTGCGCCAGGAAGCGTTTTCCCGCCAGCCGTCCCTGCATGTCGACGATGCAGGCCAGCACGGTGTCGATCTCACCGCTGGAGACCGCTTTCTTCAACTGATCGAACGAGAAATTTCCGGCCATTCCTTTGGCACTCCAGCACTTGTCGATTGAAAGGGATAAACGTAGCCATGGCCGGCGCGAGGCCGGCCATGGCCATATAGGGCGATATCAGGCGCCAGCTTCGCCGATAGCCACCTCGGCTGCCCTGATCGCGGCCTGGCGTTTGGCGATCTGATCACCGATCGGCGGACCCTGGAACCGGCGGTTCTCGAAACCGAACCAAAGCACGGCGGTCAGCAAGATGAAGCCTATGGTGATGTAAAGCACCTTGTCGTTCGGCGGCTGGATGGCGATGTAGAAGATGATCACCATGCCGACAATCGACAGCGCACAGAAGAGCTTGAACAGTCCGGCGCCCAGGTTCCACGGGCCAGGATTAGGCCACTTGGCCGTGCCGAATGCGACCATGCCGAGTGCGATCGGGATTGTGAACGACAGGAACAGGAACACCAGCGTCGAATTGACGACGATGGTGTAGATGTTGGTGCCGCCGATCGAAATAAACTGGGCAAGGAACACATACAGGATTTCGAGGATCGCGGCCGTCCAGATCGCATTGACCGGCGTGCGCCAGGTCGGGTTGACCTTGGCGAGAGCCGCGGAGCCAACGGGCATGCCGCCGTCGCGGGAGAAGGCAAACAGCATGCGCGAAGCCGAGGTCACGGTGGCCAGGCCGCAGAGGAACTGCGAAATCAGGATGGCGAGATAGAGCAGCTCCTTGAGCCACACGGGCAGGATCGCGTCCATCGTCGAGAAGAAGACGCTCCAGCCCTGCTTGGCGCCGGCAGCCAGGTCCGGGATCGCGAGAACGATTGCGCACAGCATCACCCAGCCGATCAGAGACGACCACAGCACCGACGAAATGATCGCCCGCGGAACGGAGTGTGCTGCCTTGACGGTCTCCTCGGAGGTGTGGGCCGAGGCGTCATAGCCGGTGATGGTATAGACGGGCAGAAGCAGGCAGAGCAGGAACAGGTACATCATGGAGTCGGTTTGCGGAAAAACACCGCCGCCCGCATCGCCTGAATAGTTTGTGAACGTCCACAGCCGGCTGATGTCGATTGCCGGTGCGAACACCAGGCAGGCCACGATCAGCACTGCTGTTGCGCCCAGGATAAGAAAGCCCGAAGCATCGGTGAGCATTGCCGTCAGTTTGATGCCGAAATGGTTGAACAGCGCCTGCAGCACGGTGATGAAGGCGACAAACCCGACGATTTCGCCCGGCGTGCCGGTGATGCCGAACCAGCTTCCGAATGTTCCAACGAAGAAGAAAGCGGTGCCGATGTTGATGGCGCCGAGCACGGTGATCAGGCCGAACAGGTTTAGCCAGGCCGTCAGCCAGCCGGTGAAGCGGTTGCCGAGGATCGACGACCAGTGATAGAGGCCGCCGGCGGTTGGAAATGCCGAGGCGATCTGCGCCATGGCAAGGGCGAAGAAGCCCGACACGCAGCAGCCGACGATCCAGCCGATGCCCGCACCTGCGCCGCCGATCGACGATGTGGCTTGCGCGAAGGAGTTGATGCCGCCCGAAAGGATGCAGATGATCGAGAACGATATCGCGAAATTCGAGAAGCGGCTCATGCTTCGCGACAGTTCCTGGGCATAGCCCATGCCGTGGAGAACCTTCAGGTCCTCCTTCTTGTCAACGTCCGTATAATCCGGTCCTGCCATTTTCATTCCCCTGTGGTTCTAATTGGCCGATTGAACTGACTTTCCGACTGAAGGCGATCTGGAATATCCGGCCTCCTCTGGCTCCAGATCCGAAAAAATGCCCGTGAGCAGATCCGCCCATTTCCGCTGCCCGGTCTCGCCGGCGATTTCGTCGTTGCGGATTTCGATCATCGCGCAGGGCAGGCCGCGCGATCGCGCATGCCGTTCCAGCGTGAAATAGACGCGGTCGGCAGGCGAATACGGCTCGTTGACGCCGACGGTGACGCCGGCAAGCCGCTTCAGCGCCGATATCAGCGGCGCCGCCAGCCGGCGATCCTCGTCGTGGATGATGCCGATATGCCAGGGCCGGTTTTTGGATTTGTAGACCGGCGTGAAGGAGTGGACCGAAACCAGCCGCGTTTCCTGACCATGTGACAGCCTGTTGTCGATGATACCGGCAATCGTGTCGTGGAAAGGCTGCCATGACAACGCGACACGCGCCGCCCGCTCGCTTTGCGACAGGCCGGCATTGCCCGGTATGGCCGTTGTCTCACTGACCGGCGGCACCAGGTCGGGCGCGTCGAGCGGCCGATTGCAGTCGATGACAAGGCGCGAAATGCAGGTTTCGACCAGAGTCGCGTCAAGCGCCTGCGCCATGCGGAGGGCAACCGGCAGCGCGCCGGGATCCCAGGCGATGTGGCGCGACAGGTCCTCGGCGGCAAGGCCGAGCGTGCCGAATTCGGCCGGCAGGTAGTTCGAGGCGTGATCGCAGGTCAGCACGAATGGGCTCGATCCGGCGGGGTTCGTCACCCTCACGGTATCAGACGATGCAAGGCTGGCGGGCCGTGCTTTCTCCATACTCTGCCGTCCCCGGGGAGCGCTGTATCG
>NZ_RZQI01000199.1:0-7945 GCF_003998335.1 Mesorhizobium sp. M7A.F.Ca.CA.002.05.1.1
GCATGCTGATGAGCGACCTGTCGCGCTTCCTGCTGGTCTCCAACGGCAATGTCACGGGCATCGTCGACCGGCTGGTTTCGGAAGGACTTGTCGCCCGCGCGAGGCGCAATGGCGACCGCCGCACGTCGATGGTGCGGCTGACCGAGGAAGGCACGCAAGCCTTCGCCACAATCGCCGCGGCGCATGAAGGCTGGATCGGTGAATTGCTGGGCAAGGTCAGCGAGGACGACGCGCGCCGGCTGACCGGCATGCTGACCTCGTTTCGCAGCAACTGGGAGGGACGCGAATGACCGCAATGGCCGGGCGCAAGCCGAAGCATTTCCTGTGGGAGGTCGAGGGCAGGATCGCCAAGGTCCGGCTCGACCGGCCGGAGCGCAAGAACCCGCTGACCTTCGACAGCTATGCCGAGCTGCGCGACACGTTCCGCGACCTCGTCTATGCCGACGATGTCGACGCCGTGGTGTTCCTCTCCAATGGCGGCAATTTCTGCTCCGGCGGCGATGTCCACGACATTATCGGCCCGCTGGTCAAGATGGACATGAAGGAGCTCTTGGCCTTCACCCGCATGACCGGCGATTTCGTCAAGGCGATGCTGAATTGCGGCAAGCCGATCATTGCTGCGGTCGACGGTGTCGCGGTCGGCGCCGGCGCCATCATTGCGATGAGCTCCGATATCCGCATCGCCACGCCGGAAGCCAAGACCGCATTCCTGTTCACCCGCGTCGGCCTCGCCGGCTGCGACATGGGCGCCTGCGCGATCCTGCCGCGCATCGTCGGCCAGGGCCGCGCCGCAGAACTGCTCTACACAGGCCGCACCATGACGGCGGCGGAAGGCGAACGCTGGGGTTTCTACAACCGGCTGGTCGATGCCGCCTCGCTGGAGGCCGACGCGCTCGATATGGCGGCGCGCATCGTTTCCGGCCCGACCTTTGCGCACGGCATCACCAAGACGCAGCTCAATCAGGAATGGTCGATGGGTCTCGACCAGGCGATCGAGGCGGAAGCGCAGGCGCAAGCGATCTGCATGCAGACCCGCGACTTCGAGCGCGCCTACAAGGCGTTCGTGGCCAAGGAAAAGCCGGTGTTCGAGGGGGATTGAGGGATGATGCATTCCGTGGAGACGTCGGCGGGACAGCGCCCCCCTCTGTCCTGCCGGACATCTCCCCCTCTAGGGGGGAGATTGGATGTTGCGTCGGTTTTCGCCAACCACCAGCGTGGCAGGATGAGCCGTGGCGGCGAAGCTGCCAATCTCCCCCCTAGAGGGGGAGATGTCCGGCAGGACAGAGGGGGGCACCGTAGAGCGCAACGCCTCAATTGCGGAGGCACCCATGCCTGACCGCTCCTTCCTCAACTGGCCCTTCTTCGAAGACAGCCATCGCGAGTGGGCCGAGCGCCTCGACGCATGGTGCTCAAAAAACCTGCCGGTCGATCACCATGATGTCGATGCCGCTTGCCGCGAACTGGTGGCGCAGTTGGGCCGGGACGGCTGGCTGAAACCGACGGCTCTCGACACCGACAATCCGGGGCCCCTCGACGTGCGCACTTTGTGTATCACGCGCGAGACGCTTGCCCGCCATGACGGGTTGGCCGATTTCGCCTTCGCCATGCAAGGGCTGGGTACCGGCGCGCTCAGCCTGTTCGGCACGCCGGAGCAACAGGAATGGCTTGCGAAGACACGTGCCGGCAAGGCGATATCAGCCTTCGCCCTGTCGGAACCGCGCTCCGGGTCGGATGTCGCCAACACGGAAATGACGGCGACCCGCGACGGCGACAGTTACGTTCTGTCGGGTGAAAAGACCTGGATCTCCAATGGCGGCATCGCCGACCTCTATGTCGTCTTTGCCCGCACCGGCGAGGCGCCGGGCGCCAAGGGGCTTTCCGCCTTCCTCGTGCCTGGCGACGCCAGGGGCCTTGGCATCGCGGAACGGCTGGAAGTGATCGCGCCGCATCCGCTGGCACGGCTGTCTTTCGATCAGGTCCGCCTGCCGGCCGCTGCGCTGATCGGCAGACCCGGCGACGGCTTCCGCATCGCCATGTCGGTGCTCGACGTGTTCCGCTCGACCGTTGGTGCGGCGGCACTCGGCTTTGCCCGGCGCGCGCTGGATGAAAGCATCAAACGCGTGGCCGAGCGCAAACTGTTCGGCGCGCCGATGGCCGAACTTCAGATGGTGCAGGGCCACATCGCCGATATGGCGCTGGACGTCGATGCGGCGGCGCTTCTGGTCTACCGCGCCGCCTGGACCAAGGACATGGGCGCCGCGCGGGTCACACGCGAGGCGGCGATGGCCAAGCTGTTTGCCACCGACAAGGCGCAAGAGGTGATCGACAAGGCTGTGCAGCTGCATGGCGGCGACGGTGTCCGCAGGGGCCACATCATTGAAAGCCTGTATCGCGAGATCCGCGCTCTGCGCATCTATGAGGGTGCCTCCGACGTTCAGAAAGTGGTGATTGCGCGGCAAGTGATGGGCGCTGCCTGACGGCAGAGATTTTGACGAGCTTTCGATTTTGAAAATTGGGTTTTGGAATACCGGGAGGTTTTGAATGCACAGGATTCTGCAGCCCGAAGGCTGGGCAAAACCTGTCGGCTACGCCAATGGCGTCGCGGCACGCGGACAGTTCGTCTTCGTCGGCGGACAGGTCGGCTGGAACGGGCAATGCCAGTTCGAGACCGACGATTTTGTCGGCCAGGTGCGGCAAACGCTTCAGAACATCGTCGCGGTGCTGGCGGAAGCCGGTGCCGGGCCGCAGCACATCACCTCGATGACCTGGTATTTCACCGACAAGGCCGAATACCTCGCCAACCTCAGGGGCATCGGCGAGGCCTATCGCGAGGTGATCGGCCGGCATTTTCCGGCGATGGCCGCCATGCAGGTGATGGCGCTGGTCGAGGATCGCGCCAAGGTGGAGATCCAGGCGATCGCCGTCATCCCGGAATAGGGAGTTCGTTCGTCCGGAGTAAACGCCCCTCGCTTCGTCATCCACGGGCGGAGCAAGGAGCGAAGCGACGCGGCGCAGACCCGAGGATGACGAAGTTGGGGAGGCTTCGGCAAATTCCGAATGCTCTACCTAAACTGATGATGAAATCCCTGACCGCCAACAGGCAGCCGCTTCCCGGAGCAAAGCTACTATTCGCGCAGTCCCGCCTTCCGCAAAATCGGCAGCACGTGATCGCAGAAATAGGGCAACTCCCTGGTGTAGTTGACGAAGGACAGCGCGATGCCCTGATAGCCATGCCCGGCAATGGCGGCCATGTCGGCAGCGATCGTTTCCGGCGTTCCGATCAGCGGGTAGGTGCCGGCGCCGCCGGCGAAGCGTTGCCGGTAGCGGTCATAGGCGTGCGGGTCGTGCGACTGCGAGAATTCCTTCTTGCCGGCCATGTGAGCATCGACCGCATCGTGGTCGGCCATATCGACCGCATAGCTGTTATAATAGGCCTGCGCCTCTTCCATCGTCGGGCGGCAGACGACATGCGCAACCGTGTAGACGCCTACGTCGCGGCCTGCCTTGTCGGCCCGTTCGCGGATATCGGCGACATGCTTGCCGGCATCGCCCATTTCGGAAAAGGTCGTGAACAGATAGTCGCACCGGGCAGCGGCGAAATCGCGGCCCGGCCCACCGAAGGCGGCGTTCATGGTCACCGGGCGCGGAACCTGCAGACTGGCCGGCCGGCTGACGGCTTCCTTGAGGCGGTAATAGGTGCCCTCATAGTCGAGCGGCTCGGCCGAGGCATAAAGCTTTTCCAGGATTTCGATCCATTCGGCCGCCTGATCGTAGCCCTTCTCGACCAAAGGCGTGCCAAACATGCCGAATTCCTTCGGGTTCCAGCCGCAGACGATGTTCAAGCCCGCGCGGCCCTGGCTGATATGGTCGACCGTCGCCAGCGCCTTGGCGGCATAGAGCGGATGCACCAGCGGCACATGCACGGTCATGAACAGCCCGATCTGTTCGGTGGCCATGGCAAGAGCCGCCGCCCAGGTGAAGGTCTCGAACGACCATTCCCGCACCTTGTTGCGGCCGCCAAAACCGCGCCAGCGCGCGATCGGCAGCATGAACTCCAGCCCGGCGCGGTCGGCGATCTGAGCCGCCGTCACATTATCCTGCCAGCTCGCCGTCCAGCGTTCCGGAACGTCTGTGATAGCAAGGCCGCCATCGGCATTGGTCGAAAAGACGCCAAGCTTCAGTCTGTTCGGGCCGTGCAAAGGGTGTGGTTTGTTCATGTCGCGACCTCCCGGCGAGAGAGCACACGCTAGGCCCGCGCGGAGATATTTCAAGCCTGAAATAGCTTCGGGTCGCCATCGCTCGCGGGTATCGGTTCCAGCGGGCCGCATGGTGTCCGCCACGCAACCGACACCGCAGCTTTTTAAGCTTAAAACTTTCGCCTTGAAAAGCGCCGCACTTTGGATAAGCATTCCACAGTCGATGGCGATTGCCTTTGCCGGACGGGCTTGCCGGCCAGTCCATCGTGCAGACCAGTCCATCGTGCCGGCCAGTCCATCGTGGGTGCTCCGGGTGGGAGTCTCAGTTCTTGTCGTTCATACTGTCCCAGTCATCATCCAATGCGCGCCATGCCTTCGATGAAGTGCGCGCGCAGATCCGCGATCTGCAACAAAAAATGTCGCCAACCATGACCGCATTGGTCGCTGCCATGAATTGACGCCCTGCGGTGCGGGGCGGCAAAAAACCGTGCGGGAGCAACCCGCCCGATCAACAACAGAGGGAACACAAATGAGCTTCACACGTCGCAAATTGCTTCTTCTCGCCGCCGCCATCGGCATCGCCGCCGGCCCCGCCACCGCTTATGCCGCCGATGTGCTCAATGTCGGCGCCTACCCGACCAATCCACCCTTCGAGTACAAGAACGAGAGCGGCACTTTCGAAGGCTTTGAAGTCGACATCGTCAACGAAGCCGCCAAGCGCATCGGCATGACCACCGACATCGCCGACCTCGGCTTCCAGGCGCTGTTTGCCGCCACCACCTCGAAGCGCATCGATGTCGCCATCTCGTCGATCACCATCACGGCGGAGCGGCTGAAGTCACAGTCGTTCACCCAGCCCTATTACGATTCCGACATGGGCATCGCCACCAAGACCGACAGCGCGATCAAGGCCGAGGCCGACCTCAAGGGCAAGATCATCGGCGTGCTGTCCGGCTCGACCGGCGAAACCTGGGTCAAGGCGCATCAGGAAGCCGATGGCTTCAGCGACGTGAAGGGCTACGACACGCAGCAGAATCTGCTGCTCGACCTCAGCGCCGGCCGCGTCGATGCGGCCGTCAGCGACATTCCGGGCATGGAGTATTCCTTCACCAAGATGAAGGACCTGGTCGTCAAGGAGCGCATCAAGACCGGTGAGCAATACGGCCTGATGATGACCAAGGACCACCCGCTGCTGGGCAAGCTGAACGATGCGCTGAGCGCGATGAAGAAGGACGGCACCCTGGCCGCGATCCACAAGAAGTGGTTCGGCAGCGACGCGCCGGCCGACTCTTCGACCATGAAGGAAATGCCGCTGCCGAAGGCCTGAGCTGAAAGCTGCGCTGACATCGTGCCGGCTTTCCAGGCCGGCACGATTCATTTCACGTTTTGGCGCCGGCTTCTGCCGCAGATCACCTCGCCGTCGACGAGGCCAATTGATTTTAACGTGAGCACTCTTCGCTCTGGGGTTCGGGAACGCTCCGATGTCGCTGATCGACACCTTCTTCAACCCCGATGTCATCATGTCCAGCCTGCCGGCGCTGCTGCGCGGCTTCCTGAACACGCTGCTGCTCGGCATTTTGAGCATCGGCATCGGGATCCCCATCGGCCTGGGGATCAGCCTGGTGCGGCTCTATGCGCCGAAGCCGCTGCGCTGGCTCGCGGTCGGCTACACCGACATCTTCCGCGCCCTGCCGGTGCTGGTCGTGCTGATCCTGATCTACTACGCGCTGCCCTTCCTCGGCATACGCCTGTCGTCCTGGGCCTCGGCGGTGACGGCCTTCGCCTTCATCATGTCGGCTTACTCGGCAGAAGTGTTCCGCTCCGGCATCGAAAGCATTCCGCGTGGCCAATTCGAGGCGTCGCAGGCGCTTGGCCTGCCGTTCCTCCTGACTTTGCGCAAAGTGGTGCTGCCCCAAGCGATCCGCGTCGTCATCCCGCCGATGACCAGCAACTGCGTTTCGATGTTCAAGGACACCTCGCTCGCCTCGACCGTGGCGCTGCCGGAACTCTTGAAGGAAGCGACCAACGCGCAGTCGCTTTACGCCAACCCCTCGCCGCTGATCGGCGCAGCCCTTGTCTATCTCATCTTTCTCTGGCCGATGGTCCGCCTCGTCAGCCTGCTTGAAGAGCGCTTCAAGACCGAAAAGAAGCGCTGACCTCGTCAACCGATCCCACCCCGCCCAAGTCCTCCGCAGGAGCCTACCCCGTGAACAAGCATCAAACCGACAATGCGAATGCCACCGCGTTCCCCGTCGACGCCATCCGCGCCATGTTTCCAGCCCTGCAACGGGCCGGCGACTTCATCTTTTTGGACAATGCCGCCGGCGCGCAAATTCCGCAGAGCGTGCTCGACGCGGTGACCAACCATCTGGTTTCGCACAATGTGCAGCGTGGCGGCCGTTATGGCCGCAGCGTCACTGTCGACCAGTCGGTCGCCGATGCGCGGACAAGCGTCGCGCTGCTCATCAACGCCTATAGCCCGGCGGAAATCTGCTTCGGCATGAACGCCACCTCGTTCATCCGCCTGGTCAGCCTCGGCATCGGCCAGATGCTGCAGGAGCGCGACGAGATCGTCATCACCGACATGGACCATGATGCCAACATCGCGACCTGGCTGGCTCTGGAGTCCGCCGGTGCAAAGTTCAAATGGTGGCGCATACGCGAGGACGGCAATCTGCATGTCGACGATCTGCGCCCGCTGGTTTCCGACCGCACCCGCCTCGTCGCCTGCACGGTCACCGCGCATTCGATCGGCTCGATCGTCGATGTCGCCGCGGTGGCCGAGATCGCACATGCGGCCGGCGCCGAAGTGTTCCTCGACTGCGTGCATTACGGACCGCACGGGCTGATCGACGTGCAGGCCTGGGATTGCGACTATCTCGTCTGCTCCGGCTACAAGAATTTCTCGCCGCATATGGGCTTCCTGTGGGGCCGCTTCGAAACGCTGAAGCGGCTGCCGACCTTCCGCGAGGATTTCATCCCCAACGAGCCGCCGTACAAGGTCGAGGCCGGCACCTTCATCTACGAGAACGTCTCGGGGATGGATGCCGCCGTGCAGTATCTGGAACTGATCGGCCGCAATCTGGCGCCGTCCAACAACCGCTCGCGGCGCGACAACATCGTCGCCGGCATGGGCGCCATCCGCGACTATGAGCTGGTGCTGGCGCGTGAGATGCTGGCCGTGCTGAAAGGTTGCGGCGCGACCATCTACGGCGTTGCCGACGAGGCCCGCATCAATGAGCGTGTGCCGACCTTCTGCTTCAACATCGGCACACTGTCGCCGCAGCGGGTCGTCGAGGAAATGGCCGAGATGCAGATCGGCATCCGCGACGGCCACATGTACGCGCCGCGACTGATGAAGCGTCTCAACCTCTCAATGGACAGCGGCGCAATCCGCGCCTCGCTTGTCCACTACAACACGGTCGAGGAGATTCACCGTTTCGGCGAGGCACTGCGCGCCATCATCGCCAAATTGTCCTGAGCGGCGGCCTCTCCAGCGTCGTCATCCACGGGCGGAACAAGGAGCGTAGCGACGCAGTGCAGACCCGAGGATCCATGCCGTGCCACGGTGCAGAATTCTGCTCCGCTGCACCCTTCGGCTGAGGTAACGGCATGGATCCTAGGGTCTGCGCGACGCTTCGCCCTAGGATGACGAAGAGACGTTAAGCCGCCTTCTTCTTCGCCAGTCTTGCCTTGATCGAGGCTACGTCGGCACGCGGGGTCGCGGCGAACAGCGTCCTGGTGTAGCT
>NZ_RZQI01000200.1:0-7935 GCF_003998335.1 Mesorhizobium sp. M7A.F.Ca.CA.002.05.1.1
ACATCAAGCAGGGGTCGACAACCATCTATGTGACGCACGACCAGATCGAGGCGATGAGCCTCGCCGACCGCATCGTCATCATGCATGAAGGCGTGCTGCAGCAGGTCGGCTCGCCCGACGAGGTCTATTCGCACCCGGCCAATCTGTTCGTGGCGCAATTCGTCGGCAGTCCGGTGATGAACGTCGCCGATGCGGCAGTCGCCGAGACGGCGTCCTCGGTCTCGGTGACGGTCGGCGGGGCTCCCGCCGGCTTCGAGTTCCCGCGGGCGCTGCTGTCGAAGCTCAACGGCCATGCAGGCGGCCAGCTCGCGCTCGGCATCCGGCCGGAAGGCGTTCTCATCCGCCGCGAGGCGACGGAGGGGTTTTTGCCGGTCGAGACGCAGATCGTCGAGCCGCTTGGCTCCTTCGACATTGTCGATCTCAAGGTCGGCTCAAAGATGCTGCGCGCACGCACCAAGAGCGGCTTCGTCGCCGGTCCCGGCCAGAAGGTGTTCGCCAGGATCGATCCGGCCCAAGCGCATTTCTTCGACACGGCAAGCGGCAAGTCGCTGGGAGTGAGATTGTGATGGCCGAAGGACACGAAAGGCCAATGACTTGGCCTTTCGAACAATCGAACGCCCGGAGCTATAGCGGAGGGCAGACACCCTCGAAAAAGAGATCGGGACGATAGACATGGCCCATATCCAGCTCAAGAACATCTCGAAGACTTTCGGCAACCACACTGCGCTCACCGGGCTCGATCTCGATATTGCCGATGGCGAGTTCTTCGTGCTGCTGGGCGAGACGGGCGCCGGCAAGACGACGACGCTGCGGCTTATCGCCGGCCTGGAAAAGCCGAGCGAAGGCCAGGTCTTCATCGACGGCGTCGACGTCGCCGACTGGGGTGCGGCCGAGCGTGACGTGGCGCTGGTGCTGCAGCAATACTCGCTCTATCCGCGCTACACGGTGCGCGAAAATCTCGAATTCCCGCTGAAGCCGAAAATTCGCCGGCTGCCCGACGCCGAGATCAAGGATCGCGTCGACCGTGCCGCCCGTACGCTGCGGATCGAGCACCTGCTCGACCGCAAGACGGATCGGCTGTCCGGCGGCGAGATGCAGCGCGTCTCGATCGGCCGCGCCATCGTGCGCAAGCCGCGTGTGTTCCTGATGGACGAGCCGCTGTCTGCGCTCGACGCCAAGCTGCGCGAGGCGCTGCGGACTGAACTGAAGAACCTGCAGATGCAGCTCGGCGCCACCTTCCTGTTCGTCACCCACGACCAGATCGAGGCGATGTCGATGGGCGACAAGGTCGGCGTGCTCAACCATGGCCGCATCGTTCAGACCGGCACGCCGCACGAGATCTACAACAATCCGCGCGATACCTATGTGGCGAGCTTCGTCGGCTCGCCGCCAATGAACCTCATCGACGGCAAGCTTGTGAACGGCCGCGCGGTGATGGCGCCGTTGAACTTCGAACTGCCTTTTTCGGGGGGAGCCAAAGCGGGCGGGGCGACCGACGGTCGCCCGCTCGTCTTCGGCATTCGTCCCGAGGACGTCTATCTCGAGAGCGGCGCGCCGGTCGAGGCGCATGTCCACGACGTCGAGAACCACGGCGTCGAAAAGATCCTGACGCTGCGCGTCGGCGACGCGACACTGCGTGCCACCGTGCCGGCCAGGACCGACGTCGCCATCGAGCAGGCGGTGCGCTTTGCCTGGAACCCCGACAAGGTGGTGCTGTTCGACAAGGGCAGCGGCGTCAGCTTGCGGCACGCCTCATAAAGCGCGTCGCGCTGAAACGGATTCATGCGACGCGCTTTAGGTCTTTGTTTTTGTGCATGTCGTTCTCCCAAAACCGAGGTCACTTTTGGGCGACATGCGTGAGGCCGCATCCCAGCCTATTTCTGGAAGTAGGTTTCGTAGGGCGTGTCGTTGATCAGCAGGATCACGCATTCCGTGTCGGAGACGCAGGCGTCGTCATGCATCTCATTGGCTTTCTGGGTCCAGTAGGATCCAGGAGGCAGTTCGACCTTGGTCGCCTCGCCGCCATCCATCTGCCAGTGCGCCCACAGCCCCTTTATGACCACCGCGCGATAATCCGCGGTGTGCGCATGGACCGGTGCACGCCAGTTGCCGGGAACCTTCAGCAACGTGCCTGCCGGGCCCTTGGCCCGCTCGCCCCACAATGGGCCAAGACGATGCGGCTGGTCGGGTACTTCCGCCACATAGGGGATCTTGTCGGCCGGCAGGTAGCTGTCCTCGAGGGCAAAGGCGCGCCCGGGAACCGCAAGCATGACGGCGAGTGCGATGACCTTCAGATGATCTGGCATGGTTCTCCTCTTCGGACCGACTGGACGCCGGCCTCTGGCTGCCTGGTTATGGCAAGCTATTGCATGCGGGTGGCCCGGCAATGGCATTGCGTCCGGAAGGCTTGGCAATTCATCCAGACCCGGCAATTCATCCAGACCCTGCGATCCATGGCCGCGGATCCGGGATCGCCTCAGCGGTTTTCGGAGCTGCCGTCGACGGTGCGCAGGTGGCTGGGCGCGATGCCTATGATGCGCTTGAACGCCCGGCTGAACGACGCTTCGGAATCGTAACCCAGTCTGGCGGCGACCACCGAAACCCGCATCCGATCATCGATCAGCCATTGCCGCGCCTGGTGCATGCGTATCCGGGCGACATATCTCGCCGGTGTTTCGCCAACGACGGCCGTGAAGCGTTCGGCGAAGGCCGATCGCGAGGCGCCCATTTCGCGCGCCAGCGCTTCGACAGTCCAGTTCCTGTCGGGCTGCAGATGAATGGCGGCAACTACGCGGCCGATGTCGCGATCCCTGATCGCCGCGATCCAGCCTCTGGTGTCGCCGCCGCTGTTTTCCACCCATGAACGGATGATGCTTGCAGCCAGTACGTCGGCCAGCCGCGCCAGCATGCCGCCGGAACCGGCGCGGTTCATGGTGATCTCGCCGGCCATGGCTTGCAGCAGATGCGGAATACCTGGCTCGCCAGCCATCAATTCCTTGGCGCGCATCATGTCCGGCATCATGCCCAGCAAGGGGTGCGATCCGTCCAGGTTGAAGTGCATGCTGCCGCAAAACAGCAAGATTTTCGGGCCGTGGCCGCCATTGGAGACATTGAAGACATTGTCCTGCAAAGGCTCGACAGTGTAGCTTTCGATCGGCACGGCAGGAATGCCAGGCGCGCTGGCAACGACATGCTCGGCGCCGCGCGGCAAGAGCAACGCATCGCCGGGTGTCAGCTCAATCCATTCTCCGGCTGGCGAGAACAGCCAGCATCCGCGGCGGCCAATGAAGTGAAATCTTGCTGCCTTCTGGGCAGGAAACAACACGGCCCATGGCTCTGAAAGTTCGCAGCGGCCATAGTCGACGCCATCAAGCCGCAATCCGCGCAAGATGTCGGTGAGCGGACCCTCCGAGGCCGGCAAGGCAGTCTTGGGCGAGGTGAAAACCATGCGGATTTTTCTAGAGCAGTTCATCGTTTAACGGAAACGTTGAACCGCTCTATCTCTTTGTTTTGACGCAATTCCGGACGGAAAAACCGCTTCACACTTTTCCTGGAATTGCTTTAGCCTGGAATCACCAGTCCGTCACGGCCTCCATGCGTCGGCTCAGGGCAACGAACTCGGGTCAACGGGTTCCTTCGGAGCTTTCGCCAGGCGTAGGGACGGAGCATCAAACGAAAAACCCGCCTGTGCGGCGGGTCACTGGCGCAAATCAGCACCATAGACAGAAATGTAGCATAGCTGAGGTCACCGAGTCAAGAAAAAATTCCTATCGCGAAAAGCTGCCGGGACCACCGAACTGGCTGCTGCCTTTGGCAAGCTGAGTTCGAAACCCTGTGCGTCAGCTGGCCTGGCGGATATCGGCCTGTTCCTCGGCCCGGAGATGGCTGCGCGCCGAGCCGATGACGCGCTTGAAGGCGCGGCCGAAGGCGGCATCGGATTCATAGCCGAGACGCCAAGAACCATCACGGTTTTCGGGCCGGCGCCGTTGTGATGGCAGCGACGAAGCGGTTCAGGCTGTCCTCGACATAGGCGGCCACTTCGATCGCCGGGTCAAAGCTCCACCACAGCAACGAGCCTTGCCAATGCGAGGCCATCAGCAGGCCGATGTCGCGTGGCGGGTTGGGCGTCTTGGCAAAACAGGCTGCAAGTGTGTCGCACAGGAACGCCTTCCAGGCCGCACCCCGCGCCCTGAGCACGGGATCGCGCAGATCCTCGCGCAGGACAAGCAGGCCTTCGGCATAGGATTCGATGCCGCCATAGGATTGCGACAGCGCCACCAGCAACGCGACCGCACCGGTGGGGGTTCTGGGAACGGTGGCTGCCAGCTTTCTGGTGTTCTCGTCGAGACCGTCCCAGGCGTGCAGCAAAGTGCGCTGTTTCAGCTGCACCTTGTTCTTGAAGCGCTGCACCAGCGTTGCACCGGAGAGACCGCAGGCCTTTGCCAGACGCTCGAAGGTGAGTGCTTCGGGACCATGCTCGTGGATTAGCCGGTGCGCGGTCTCCAGCACCTGCTCGTCGGACTGGGTTTTTGGCCGTGTCATCTTGACATCCCGATATAACCGAATGATCATTTATATATATGGCGCGAACAGCACAAGCCAGCCTTGTCTGATCGATGAGTCCGTTTTTGGGAGAGTTCAATGACGCTGCAAGGGAAAGTTGCTCTGGTCGCCGGCGGGACGCGCGGCGCCGGACGGGGCATAGCGATCGAACTCGGCGCAGCCGGCGCCACCGTCTATGTCACCGGGCGCAGCACGCGCGCCCAGCAATCCGAATATGCCCGGCCCGAAACCATCGAGGAAACAGCGGAACTGGTCTCGGCGAACGGAGGCAAGGGCATCGCCGTTCAGATCGATCATCTGGTGGCCGACGATGTGCGCAAACTGGTCGAGCGCATCCGCACCGAACAAGGCCGGCTCGACATACTGGTGAATGACATCTGGGGTGGCGAGAAACTGTTCGAGTGGGACAAACCGGTCTGGGACCACAATCTGGACAATGGCCTGCGCATGCTGCGGCTCGGCATCGACACGCATCTGATCACCGCGCACCATGCGCTGCCGCTGTTGATCGAACGTCCGGGCGGGCTGCTCGTCGAGGTCACAGACGGCACGGCCGAATACAATGCCGATCACTACCGGCTGTCGCCATTCTACGATCTCGCCAAGGTCGCGCTGACGCGCATGGCATGGGCGCATGCCCAGGATCTCGCAAAACACGACGCAACGTCCGTGTCGCTGACGCCCGGCTGGCTGCGTTCGGAGATGATGCTGGAAGCCTTTGGCGTGAGCGAGGGCAATTGGCGCGACGCCACCACTGAGGTGCCGCATTTCGTCATTTCCGAGACGCCACGTTTCGTCGGCCGCGCCGTTGCGGCTTTGGCGGCGGATCCGGACCGCTCGCGCTGGAACGGACAGTCGCTGTCCAGCGGCGGGCTGGCGCAGGTCTACGGCTTTACCGACCTCGACGGCTCACGGCCCGACGCCTGGCGTTATGTTCCCGAGGTTCAGGACGCCGGCAAGCCCGCCGATGCGACGGGCTATCGATAGGTAATTGGTTCCTGCGCAATTCCGGACGGAAAACCGCTGCGCACTTTTCCTGGAATTGCGTCAGGCGGACCGCCCGTCGAAATCGAAGACCGACAGGGTCGAGGGATCGAGATCGGCCACGCAGTTGATATTGATGTAGGCGCTGCGTTCACGCCCTTCGCGGACATCCTCTGCAAAGGGATGGATGCCGCAGGCCCGGCAGAACCGGTGCGCGATGGCATGGTTGCCGAATGTGTAGGTGCCCAAATCGTCGCCCCAGGCCAGGACCCGCAAGGTCTCATGCGGAATGGCACACAGCAGGGCGCCCTTGCGCGTGCAGATCGAACAATTGCACCTGATGGCACCGGTCAGTTCGGCCTTGAATTCGAAGGCCACCTTGCCGCAGTGGCAGCTGCCTTTGTAGAGCATCGGGCTTTTCCTCGTATTCGACAGGGTGCAAAACTGCCTGCGCCGGGTTAAGTCTGGGCAAGCCATGCACTGGCCGCACCCCCTTAAGACGTTCGAGGCGTCCGGAGTCCGACACCGAAAATGCAATCCGTTCGTGATCATCTGGAAATCATTCTTGCGCGCCTCGCCGCCCGTGCCGGCGAAGAGCACGTGTTCACGAAGCTCTATGCCGAAGCCGCACGGGCCGCGGCTGATGCCAGCGATGCCCGCAAGCGGGCAAGTGTGACGCTAGGGCCGCTCGACGGCACCGTCGTCTCGATCAAGGACCTGTTCGATGTCGCCGGCGAGCCGACCACGGCCGGTTCGCTGATGCGCAAGACCGCGGCGCCCGCCCAAAGCGACGCGGCCATCGTCAGCCGGCTGCGGCAGGCCGGCGCGGTCATCATAGGCAAGACCAACATGACCGAATTCGCCTTCACCGCGATCGGCGACAACAGGCATTTCGGCACGCCTGGCAATGCCGTGGACGCCAGCCGCATTCCGGGCGGCTCTTCCTCGGGCGCAGGCGTTTCCGTCGGCGAGGCGACAAGCGAAATATCGATCGGTTCCGATACCGGCGGTTCGATACGCATACCGGCTTCACTCAACGGTGTCGTCGGCTTCAAGCCGACAGCGCGACGTGTGCCGCTCGCCGGCGCGTTCCCATTGTCCGCCACGCTGGACTCGATCGGGCCGCTTACCCGAACCGTCGCCCAGTGTGCCGCCGCCGACGCCGTGATGGCCGGCGAGGTGCCGACCGCGCTGGCGCCGATTGCCCTTGCAGGGCTTCGCATAGGCATTCCGCGCGGCGTCCTTTTCGAAGAGACGGAAGACGAGGTGGCGACCGCGTTCGACCGCTGCCTTGGCAAGATCGAGCAGACAGGCGCGCGGATCGCCGACCTGTCGATCGACGATCTGCTCGCCGATTTGCGCGCGGCGACCAAGCGTGGCTCGATCGCTGCGATGGAAGGGGCCGAAGTGCATGCCGACTGGCTGGCGACAGGAGCGTCGGTGCCGGTCGACCCGCATGTCAGCGGACCTTTGTCGCGGGCGGCAATGCTGCCGACGCCTGTCTACATCAGGGCAATGCGTCGTCGCGCAGCACTTGCCGCCGCCATGGACGAGCGGCTGGCATCGGTCGATGTGCTGGCTCTGCCGACCACGCCGGTGACGGCGCCGACCATCGTCTCGATGGCTGACGACGCCGAGCTGCGCGACCGCACCGAGGGCCTGCTGCTGCGCAACACGCAGGTCGCCAACCAGTTCGATCTCTGCGCGATCTCGCTACCGATGCCGGGCACTCCGCTGCCCGCCGGATTGATGCTGGTGGCGCGCAACGGGCATGACCGGCGCCTGCTGCGGATTGCTGCCGAAATAGAGCAGCTGCTTGGCGCGTGACCAGGGCTGAACTGCCTATCAGTGCGACGAACAGTGCTTGCGTTCGCTGTCCTTGGCGGTCCGCACGATACGGGTCGCGACCAGCCAGGGCAGATTGTACTTCTCGCCGGTGATGGTCTGGGGTGCGGTGCTCGATCGAGCCCCTGACGACGATCTTGCCGGCATAAAGCGCGTCGGAAAGATCGGTTATCGCCTTGTCGGCCTGCGGCAATCCGCTTGGATCGATCGAGACGCCCTTGATGATCGCCCCGGTGGCAAGGTCGAGCACGCTGTTCGACGGGCAGGGCGCCTTGAAGCAGCGCAGTCCGTTGTCGCAATAGACATAACTGCTTTCGGCCGCGAATGACGGCATGGCGCAGAGCGAACAGACGACGACTACCAGGAATGCGAGCCGTGGATCGGCATGGCTCTCAACGTCGCGGAGAATTGGGGCGAAACCGCGATGTGTTACGGGCTCGCCGGAAACCGCCGCCGATAGTGATCGACCACTTCCGGATTGCGCAGATTGACCGGCAGCTTGTTGGCCAGCACCAACAAGGCTTCACCCGCCGCGCCGACGCC
>NZ_RZQI01000019.1:0-18604 GCF_003998335.1 Mesorhizobium sp. M7A.F.Ca.CA.002.05.1.1
GCCGGGCAAGGCCGTTTTCAGCGCCCTCCTGATTCGGCTGATATGGACATCGACGGTGCGTGCACCGACATGAATGTTGGGCAGCCAGGCCGCCCCGATAAGCTCGTCCCGGCTGAAGACCTTGCCGGGGGCCTCAATCATAAGCCGCAGCACGTTGAAATCGATCCGTCCGAGATGGATGTCGTGGCCATTACCGCGAACCCGATGGGCATCGAGCTTCATCTCCAGGCCTCCACAACAAATCCAACTGTCGTTTTCAACCCCGTTCGGACCACGCTTGGTCAGCCCGAGCCTCGCCCGCAGGCAGTCGAGCAGCTTGGCCGGAGCCACCGGCCGCACAAAGCTCTCAACGCCTGCCTTCAAGAGATCGAGGTGCTGGTGCTCGGCGCCAGGCGCGATCAGGGCGATGATAGGCAGGTCGGTGGTGCGCGGTTCCCGCTTGAGGTGGGCGCAAATTGCGGACCCGTTTATGCTGGCTGGGTCGCAATCCAGCACTACGGCCTGAAGCTCCCGTTGTTCGGCCAAGGCCAGCGCAGCCTTCGCGCCGTCTGCCGTCTCACTGCTGAAACCGTCAACCTCCAGTATGTGGCTGTAGAGCAGATAGAACTCGGCATCTTGCGAGCAGATCAGGACCAGCGGCTTCTTCATCGGCGATACCCCAACAACCTGGTCGGCCTCGAGTCCCTGGATCGAGGGGACTGGCCAACATAGTTTCTCGGGTCCGTCATGATGGCCTTTCTCGAAAATCGCGCCCATCATGCCAGCGCCACGTGGGGAAAGGTTTCGATGACTGAAATCGCATCGTCGACCAGCTTCGTACCGGCCGTGGCGAGCTTCAGGAGCGTCTCGAAGCCAAACCGGTGGACATCGCGCAGCGTTTTGGACAAAACGACCAGCCGTCCGGTCGTGAAAAGCACCCGACCAAAACCCTCATGGCTCACCTGGATCATCGGCGATGCCATAAGGCCGCAGCGCTCCTCGATCGCAAGCCCGATGGCGGCGTAGTACTTGTCGAGCCTCCACAGCACGTCGGGATCGGGATCTCCGATGATTGGGATCCCTCGGCGCTGTTCCTTGGTAATGATGAAGTCGCCCAGCAGCTCAGCGTCCGCTTTGCGTTCCCACGAGCCATAGGAATCCTGAGAACGGATCAGCCGCACGAGGCATTTGACGAACGGGGTGCAAAGAGCCGCCTCGTCTTCGGCGACAGCTGGGGGGATTGCGGGGTCAGGCATTGGCGTCCTCCTCTTTTCAGTCCTCGTCCTCGAAGGACGGTTTCTTTTCGGCAATGCCCGCTCGCGCCAGCACCTTGCGCAGCCAAGGCGGAGGACACGTCCTGAGCATCATCTGCGTGCGCAAGAGCACCTGTGGGATCGATTGGGGCTCCGCCACTTTGATCGGGTGGATTTTTGCCGCGACAAGCTTGGCTGCCGAAGGGCCGCCAATTGCCAGACAAAACAGGATCTGACAGCCCTTGAGCGCATCCACCTTTGGCGTGATGCGATCATCGCGCTCGGCCCGATGCTCCCCGCTTTCATCGGACACGTCATCGAAGGCCACGGCTTCTACGAGATTCCATTCCTCGCGCGTCACGTCGTAGACAGCAAAGCGCCTGGCCGACCCGAAATGGGCGTTGAGGTCCTGCATGTCCTGAGTGGCGATCGCAACGCGCAATGCGCCCTTACGTCGTTCAGGCATCGGGGCGAAAACCTCACTACTGACCAGCGAGAGGCGGCGAACAGCGTTCATCGTGATATTTCTCGATTACGGAGTGGATCAAGCGCCTCAGGAGTGGGCGCGTGTTGGTTGGCCTGGAAGATGCTGGCGACCTCGAAGATCATGTCGCGGGTGCCCTGATAGAGAATTGCGAGCTTGTGCTGGCTGCCTAGTCGATCGAAGACCGGGAACCCGATGCGCATGAGCGGAATTCGGAGCCGCTCCGATGCTTGGCGCCCGTGCGAATGCGTGACAAGCAGGTCAGCACCGACGGCAAGACTTTCCAGATCGCCGAGATCGCCGATCTGAACCGAAACCGCCGGGACTTTCTCGAGAATTTTAGACCTGTCGGTCGTTGTGACGGCCGCGGCTATCTCGGAGCCGAGGCCAGCAAAGAAGGTCGCAAGTTGGAACAGCTGGTCTGGTTCGGCAGCGATGGCAATTTTCTTGCCGCCGAAATGGAAATGTCCGTCGAGCATCGCGTCCTGCAATTGCGCCCGGCGCCGGCGCACGCGGGCCGGTACCGCCGCGCCCGAAATCGCAGACAGCAGCGACACGAAGCGGTCCGTGTCCTGCAGCCCAGTCAGTGACTGGAACAACACGTAAGGCACGCCGGTCAACCCGTGCAGCGCTTTCGCCGGGCGGCGCATGTGCTCACCGATGGCGATGCATTGCATGGCCGTGCCCAACTCGCGAATGTCTTCGACGCTGGTGCCGCCGTATGTGGTCGCTACCCAGCGGTCAGGAACCGTACCGTCGAGCGAGCCTGAAATGTCGGGCAGAATAACCGGCTTGAGCCCAAAGCTTTCAACCATGTCACGCATATGCTCGATGTCGGCGACAGTGAGGTTGCATCCGGGCAGGATCGCGATCTTCTTCGGCTGCCGCGCACGTTCGCCCGAGCCTGTAATCCCTTTGATCATTGCGGTGACTGCCTTGGCCCAGCCCTCTTCGATCGCGCCGTCAAAATCCGGCGTGTTGGCCAGCACGACCTCCGTACCCGCAAGCTCTTGCGTGTGCTTCAGCTTGATGTTCGCAATATCACTCGCGCAATCTTCGCCACGCGTCTCCACCAGCGCGGTCGTGCACACCCCGATCAGCTTTGGCTTCGTGCGGTTCTTGAGGTTGAGGATGGCTTCTTCAAGATGGTCGGCAGCGCCGAGGATGGTCGCCACCTCATCCATCGCTGTTGTCTGCAATGGAATCGTTTCTTTGAAGTGCCGTACGAAGAGCACGAGCGCGAAGCTTGTGCATCCCTGGCTGCCGTGGAACAGCGGCATCGCGCCGTCGACCCCAAGAAAGGCAAAGGCGGCACCCAGCGGCTGCGACGACTTCAGCGGGTTCACCGCCGCGGATTTGGTCTGGGGAAGGATGCGGGCCATCGGTCGCCTCAACACTCGCTGAACTCGTGTGCCGTCGCGCCGGCGAATTCATCGAACAGGTGCCCGGACTCCTTCTTCGTGCATGGCAGTTCGTCTTTTAGATCAGGCTGGCAATCCCACGGGGCCGGCTGGCGCACCTGAGACCAGACCGGATTGTGAATGGCGAGGTCGATCTGGCGTACGAGTTCCACCATGCCGGCATAGCCGGCATAAGGGTGCTGGCGCTCCTGGTTGATATCGAGCCAGGGCGTCTTGGCCTTGAGCGCAATGAATTGCGTGCGACCGCCCGACAGCATGATATCGGCCCTGTGTTCAGAGAGCATGGCGTACAGCTCGCGCGCAGCCATGTATTCGAACATATGCTTGTCGTGCTTGAGAACTTGTTTGATGCGCTCCTTGTCCTGCACCGTAGATTTCTTGACCGAGGTGCCGACGATCTCGATTCCGATCTCCATCAGCGCACGGACAACCGACCAGGACTTCACACCGCCTGTGTTGAGCAGCACGCGCTTGCCTTGGAGCCTTTGCCGGTAGGATTCGAGTTTCTTCCACGCGATCGCCTCCTGCTGCGCGATCAGCGTCTCCGTGCGCTCGAGGATCTCCGGATCGGCGCCCTTCCTCACCAGCAGCCTGACAAGGTTGCGAAGAGCTTGCGATGTGTCGGAGATGCCATAGAAGGAGCCCTCGAAGAACGGGATGTCCCAGCGCTCCTCCATCTTGCGGGCAAGACTGATCAGCGCGGTCGAGCACACGATCATTGCCGCCCGGGCGCGGTGCGCGGAAGCAATGTCGCGGTAACGCGCATCGCCGGGAATGCAGGCGCGCACCCGGATGCCGAGCCGATCGAGGAGCGGCTTTACAAGCCAGAATTCGCCCGAGAGGTTGAATTCGCCAAGGATGTTGATGTCGTAGGGCCCGGGGTCGTCGGGTTCGACCGTGCCGATGACATGATCGAGCAACGCCTCGGCGGCGAGCTTGTTGCCGAGGTTCTTGGAGCCTGCCAGGCCAGGCGCATTGATCGGCACCACGGCCAAACCGAACTTTTCCGTGGCGCGTTTGCACACGGCCTCGATGTCGTCACCGATCAGCGCCGTTACGCAAGTTGAGTAAACGAAGATCGCCGGCGGCGCGTATGTGTGCTTGATCTCGCGGATCGCCTTGAAGAGTTTCCGCTCGCCCTGCCCCATCACCAGGTCGAGTTCGGTGAGGTCGGTCGTGAAGCTTGTCCGCCACAAGGTCGGCCCTGACGAAACCGCACCACGGTTGTCCCAAGAATTGCCCTCGCAGGCGAGCGGCGCATGGACCAGATGCGCAACGTCGGTGATCGGCTGCAGGACGATCTTGGCTCCGTCAAAGGCGCAGCCGCCGGCTGCCGCCCCTGGTGTCAGCGACTTCGAGCAGCCCTCCTTGCGCGCCTTGGCATCTTTGCCACGGTTCTTATCGCAGGCGGGCTCATCGAAGGCGTCCTTGATTTTGGCGCTGAGGGAGGACATCGCTCAGCCTCCCCAGTCCATTGGGCAAGGAATGGCCTCGGCGAAAAGCCGGCCACGGCTCTTAGCGCGTGAGGTCATAGGAATAATCCGTCACACCCGTCTCGCTCGTCTCGCGATCGAGTTTGTCGAAGATCTTGTCGAGGATCGTCGTCAGCACGCGCAACGCGCCCTGGTAGCCAAAGAGCGCAAAGCGGTGATGATGGTGCCGATCGAAGATCGGAAACATCAGCCGGATCAGCGGCGTTCCGGTGTCGCGCTCCAGGTACTTGCCGTAGGAATTGCCGATCAAAAGGTCCACCGGCTCGGTAAAGAGCAGCGAGCGCAGCGCCCACAGGTCCTTGCCCGCCCAAACCTGGGCAGCCTTGCCGAAAGGCGAGGATGCTAGCAGCTTCTTCAAATCGGCTTCCCATGCCGAGGTGCCATTGGTGGCGAGGCAATGGGTTGGCTCGCCGCCGGTCTCCATGACAAAGCGGGCCATTGCGTGAACGAAGTCGGGATCACCGTAGATGGCGTATTTCTTACCATGCAGCCAGGATTGGCTGTCCGCCATGGCGTCTACCAGTCGGCCGCGCTCGAGGCGAATTGCCTCGGGAATCTCCTTGCCGGAAATCGCCGCGACCTCCATCAGGAATTCGTCCGTCGCCTGAACGCCGAGCGGATAGTGGAACGAGGCCGTCGCCTGCCCGACCTCCTCGCAATAGCCCAGTGTCTTTCGGGTGTTGTGATGCTGCAGCGAAAGCGTTGCCTCGGCGTTGAGGGCCTTCTTCACCTCGTTGATCTTCGTGCCCCCGTCATACATGCGGTATTCACCGTCCGAAGGCGTATCGAACTGGTCAGAGGCATCCTGGATCAATGTATAGGACACGCCCATTACATCGAGCAGGCGCTTGAGCTCCCGGTTGTTGCCGACGCAGAAGCCGTCGAAGCCCGGAATGATGTTGATGGTTCCTTCGATTTGCGTACGCTCCTGACCTTTCCAGAAGTGCTCCAAAATGCCTTTGACCATGTTGTCATAGCCGTCGACATGACTGCCAACGAAGGCCGGGGTGTGGGCAAAGGGCACGTCGAAGTCGCGCGGGACTGAATCTTCGTCCTTGGCGTTCTGGATGAAGCTGTGCAGGTCGTCGCCAATGACCTCTGCCATACAGGTCGTCGACACGGCAATCATCTTGGGGTCGTAGAGCTGGTAGGTGTTGGCGAGCCCGTCGACCATGTTCTTCAGGCCGCCAAACACCGCCGCATCCTCGGTCATTGAGGAGGAGACCGCCGCGGCAGGCTCCTTGAAATGGCGCGACAGGTGCGAGCGGTAATAGGCGACGCAACCTTGGCTGCCGTGGACGAAGGACATGGTTCGCTCGAAGCCGGCGGCAGCGAATACCGCACCCAGCGGCTGGCAGGCCTTGGCCGGGTTCACGACAAGCGCTTTGCGGGCGAGGTTCTTTTCGCGGTATTCCCACGTCTGGGTGAAATCGCGCTGATCGGAAACGATTTCATCGGGGTGCGGACATTCGAAGTTTAGCTTCTTCTCAGCGAGCATCTTTCTGTATTCCGGCTCGCGGAACAGGGGAGCGTGATCGAGAATTTTTTCAGCCGACTGCGGCATGATGATTACCTCTTTTGCATCTGGCTGCGCGGGACGGCAGCTCAGGACGTCAAGACGTTCCAGGCTCCGGCGGATCAGAGGCCGCGGGAGTTCACCGTCTCAGTGGGAGACTGGGGCTGAAGCAAATGTTTATTCGGCAGCCATCGCCCGCTCATCGCCCCGGCTTCTTTTCCAAGGCGCGTGGAATAGGTCCCAGACCGGGTTGTTAATGGCGAGATCCACATCACGTGCGAAAATGGCAAAGCCGTCGTAGCCGTGATACGGGCCTGAATAATCCCAGGAATGCATCTGGCGGAACGGTATGCCCATCTTCTGCACCGGGTATTTTTCTTTGATTCCCGAGCCGACCAGATTTGGGCGAATCCCTTCGATGAATTTCTCCAACTCATAGCCGGTCACGTCATCGTAGATCAGCGTGCCGTTCTTCACGTAGTGGCCGGTGCGCTGATAGTCGTCGCTGTGGGCGAATTCATAGCCGGTGCCCACGATGACCATGCCGAGGTCCTCGTAGGCCGTGACGACGTGGCGGGGGCGCAGGCCGCCGACATAGAGCATCACGGTATTTCCTTCCAGGCGCGACAGGTACTTGGCGATGACCGCATCAACAAGCGGCCTGTACTTGGCAATGACCTTTTCGGTCTTCTCCTCGATTTCCGGCCCAAAATGCTTGGCTATGTTGCGCAGAGAGGCTTCGATCTGGGAGGGACCGAAGAAATTGTACTCCATCCAGGCGACGCCATACTTTTCCTCCATATGCCGACAGATGTAATTCATCGACCGGTAGCAGTGGATAAGATTGAGCTTAGCCTTCGGGGCGCGCTCGATCTCTGCGAGTGTGGCGTCACCCGACCAGTTGCCAACCACGCGCAGCCCTATCTCCTCAAGCAGTATGCGCGAGGCCCAGGCATCGCCGCCGATATTGTAGTCGCCGATGACGTTGACGTCGTAGGGGCCGGCCTCGAACTTGACATCCTTTTTGTCGAAGACCCAATCCCGGATTGCATCATTGGCGATGTGGTGGCCAAGCGACTGCGAGACGCCGCGGAAGCCCTCGCAGCGTACCGGCACGATCGTCTTGTCATACTCCTTGGTCTTTTTGCGAGAAACGGCCTCGGTGTCATCGCCAATCAGGCCGATAGGGCATTCGGACTGCACGGTGATGCCGTTGTTGAGCGGAAACAAGACTTCAATCTCGTCAATGATCTGTTCCAGCTTCTTGTCGCCGCCGAAGACGATGTCCTTCTCCTGGAAATCGGAGGTGAACTGCATTGTCCCGAACGTGTCGACGCCCGTTGTACCGACGTAGTAGTTGCGGCGCTGCGACCAAGAATATTGGCCGCAGCCGACCGGGCCGTGCGAGATATGGACCATATCCTTGACTGGCCCCCACACCACGCCTTTCGAACCAGCATATGCACAGCCGCGAATCGTCATCACCCCCGGAATGGACTTGATGTTCGATTTGACGTCGCATTCGGAAAGGACCTCGCTTTCCCCGCCAGCCTCGTTGCCGCTCTTTGCGACGTTGAGGTGCTTCTTGCGGCGCTTCGCCGCCTTGTCGGGATAATGCGACAGCACCTCTTCGATAAGCTTCGCATGAAGAGCACCGTCATTCTCGTATTCCCGGCTCATGAGTCCCCCTTTCAAGGTTGGGTGACGCCTCAAAGAATAGGCGCCGTTCTCTGCAAGGCGCGCCGATTCATGGCAGCGCTAATGTCACTACTGGGCCGCCGCCTTCGCCGCTTCCTTGGAGTGAAGCTCGGCAAGCATCTGCTCGTCGGTCTTCATGATGCCGAAGTCGAGCAGCATCTCCTCCAGCTCCTCCATGGTGATCGGCGTCGGGATCGTACCCTGGCCCGAATTGGCGTGGATCTTCTCGGCCAGAGCGCGGTATTCCCCTGCCTGCTTTGAGTCCGGCGCGTACTGGATCACCGACATCTTCCTGAGTTCGGCATGTTGGACGATGTTGTCGCGGGGCACGAAGTGGATGAGCTTGGAATTCAATCGGCCAGCCAGTGCTTCGGCCAGATCGAGTTCGCGGTCGGTTTGACGTTCATTGCAGATCAGCCCGCCCAGCCGCACACCGCCCGAATGGGCATATTTGAGGATGCCCTTGGCGATGTTGTTGGCGGCATAGAGCGCCATCATCTCGCCGGACATGACGATATAGATCTCCTGGGCCTTGCCTTCGCGGATCGGCATGGCGAAGCCGCCGCATACCACGTCGCCGAGGACGTCATAGGAGACATAATCGACATCGTCATAAGCGCCATTCTCCTCGAGGAAATTGATCGAGGTGATGACGCCGCGGCCGGCGCAACCGACACCCGGCTCGGGGCCGCCGGACTCCACGCACTTGATGCCTCTGTAGCCCACCTTGAGCACGTCCTGGAGTTCGAGGTCTTCCACCGAGCCTTCCTGTGCGGCGAGATCCAGGACGGTATCCTGAGCTTTCGAATTCAGGATCAAGCGTGTGGAATCGGCTTTGGGGTCGCATCCTACGATGAGGATTCTCTGCCCGAGGTCGACAAGGGCAGCGAGCGTATTTTGGGACGTGGTGGACTTGCCGATGCCGCCTTTTCCGTAAAAGGCGATCTGACGCAGACCTGACATAATAGCTTTCCTTCCTTCGTTCTAATTATCGCGACTGCCCGCGACACAAGTGCCGATAGGCAGCTCGTGCCGCCTCACACCAAGCATCGCAAAAAGCGTACCAGCGTGATCGGCCGATCCCAGAAGAAACTTTGTCATTAAATTCCAGCCGCTTAGACGGCGGCAAAACGCGCGAACGGGCCTTTCAGGCGTCTGTCACGGACACGACAAAGCCGACACAGATTGTCGTGCGCCATCCAAACCGCCGTGTGTCGAGCTCGAAGCGGGAGAATGGGGAAGTTAGCCCAAAGCTGATGGCGAGACCATCGGAAGACATCGGCTCTTGTCTTTCCAGCCTGCCATTGATCGGGCGGTCGCTGGATGAGCAGGAGCCTGGGGCTTGACCGCGGCGCGGGTAGTTCAGGCAGGCTTACAGAGCGGGAACGCCGGCGGCCGATAGACATCCGCGCTTAACCTTTCATAGCCCGTCTACAAGTTGGTTCCGCCGACGCGCTATATGGAAGCCAAATAATTCAGTAGCTTAGCCGAGAGCATTGATTTTTTCAGAAAGATACGTGTTATACGCGTATGAACCGCCGAACCCATGGTCGGCGCCCTCATGCGCGTGAGACCCCGTTGTGGGCGAGGCTCGCGACTGGCTGCACGATCCTAGCCGGCCTGCTTGCCATTGAGTTTGGTCCCGCCGCGGTAGGCTGCGGCATCAAGGGCAACATCAGCTACAACACTGGCAAGAAGATTATCACGTTCTTGGACAGGAATCTTACTGGGAGACACGCATCAACCTATTGAAGGGCGAGCGGTGGTTTTGTTCAGAGGAAGCTGCACGAAAGGCGGGCGGGCGGGCTTCGAGAGGTTAGTGTCGCGGCAGCTTGCAGATCTGCCCACGGGGCCGCCACGATCGCAAAGTGTGTACAAAAGCGCCCTCTCTGCCGAACTGAACAGTGCTCACGGCCATAGCCTCGGATGAGCCCGACTGGCTTGACCTCTGCATGATGAGAGCAGCTTTTACACCAGGTGCGCAGCACATGTCTTTAACGAACGCATCGTCTTCAAGAATATAGAGAGCAATTCGGAAAACCGAGTAGTTGGCGGCGAAGCTAGGAGAAGGTATACACTACCCTCTTGTTACCCCAGAGTAGAACGTGCAGCTGCGGCAAGACGCGGGCTTCGAACCACCTGTCGCTGGTCACCTTTTCTACCAGCGGTTCCATGCGCATCATATTCCGTCGGACTCGACAGAGACGTCTTCATTACCACGGCGGGGCGGCGTGTGATTGCCGGGTTGCAGACAAACCTCGCCGCGACGTATTTGGGACGAGTGGTGTCGGCACCGAATCCCTATCATTTAGACTAGCCAGCTTGGGGAGCGCCGTCAGACCGCCAGACCGGAAGAGGAGGCTTCGCGCCAACTTGTGCCAAGAATGTTGGACCGTGCGGAACCGCTGGGGCGGCGCTCAACTCTGGCGCAGGATGAAGCGTCGATTGGGTGAATGAATAGGGCGCGCGTTCGACGGGTAGAGTGAGGCAAATCGCTGGATGTCTGCCGGATCAACGTCAACCGGTTCCATCGCCACCATCCACTCGACGTTTTCGGTGCACGGCGGCGTCGTCAGTGAGCCCTCATAAGTCCAATAGCCAAGCGAGGCTGGCAGAAGCCAGTTGGGATTCACCTCGTCGATCGTCACCTCCCCATTCGGCAGTTCGGGAAAGGCCGCAGCAAGGGCAGCAAAGCTGGCATTTGTCGCGCCGGGCGTTAAAAAGACGCCCAGCACGCCCAGAGTACCACTTTGCGTGTCCTTGTGAACGAAATGCACCTCCATCGGGAAGCTCTTGCCCGCCACGTGATGTTCGCTTGGCGCATGGAAATGGAACTGTACCAGTTCGTAGACACGATCGCCGCGGGTCAGCGTGCTGCCTTGTGGCATATTGATTTGAATGGTGTGGCCGTTGTTCACCATATTGCCGCCGCCCTTGTGCCAGCCGATGGCGATATGCGGGATATCCGCCTTGACCGCGCTGTTGATATTGATCGGCGATTGCTGCGTGCCGGCAGAGCATACGAAATTTTCCTTATCCAGATCAGCCCAGTGCTCCGGTCCGACCGGACCGGTGTACCCCCAATGGGCACTGGTCGCTTGGGCGGCTTGAACGCAAATCCGGCATGCGCCGAGCGCAACCAACCCTTTGATCAGGTGACGACGATACATATTACTTTTGCTCCTCTTGCGAACTGATGTTGGTGGCTGCCCTAATGGACGCGTGATGGCCAATCGGCGCGGCCAGTATTGTCCTTTGCAACTGATAGATGCCCGCACGCCTTGGCGTGCTTTCATAAGTGCGGCTGCCGTTTCTCGGCTGGCCGGCTTCTGCAGCCCGCAACGGGGGCAGTTTCAACCAGCTAAACGATAAAAAATTTTAGCAGACCAGCGCTTGACCCCCGCCGCAAAGGCACAGGCGAAGGTGATCACTGCGCGGCTGCCGTTCGCGCCGGAGGCCGCATCGCTATACTTTACACTCGCTGCCCAAGGAGACGCAGGCGACCCCAATACGTTTTCATCGCTACTCCCGACGCAGCCGACCCACGCCACGAAAACGTTGCTATATTTCACGTTGGGCCAATGAGGAAATCGATCTTCTTTATGGAAGGCATTTGCGCAATGGATGCATTCCCATGCTGACAGTCGTGCGTCAGGCCGGACAATGAGATACATCGATAAGAGCTGGACAAGGATGAGGGGATGACGTGCTTGCGACGGAGCAGGTGGGGCGAGAAGGCCAGTTCTTGCGGATTTCAACTTTGCGTGACGACAGCTCATCGGAGTCAAGGTGACACACGCCGGCAGCGGGGTGTCCGGGCGGTTTCCAGCCGCACAATCGCGAGACCGCTGACGCGAACAAAGCTCGGCTGTACTCGGCACGCGAAGAGAGCCTGCCAAGCCGTTGGAGCCCGGCCTTCCGGTGCGACGCAAGCCACAGACTAGACCGCCCTCTTGTTACCCCAAAGCAGAACGTGCAGCTGCGGCAACACGCGGGCTTCGAACCACCTGTCGCTAGTCACCCTTTCGACAAGCCATTCCATTCGCATCATTATTCCGTCCAAGTCGACAGAGGCGTCTTCACTGCCAGGGAGCGGCGGCGTGTGATTGCCGGGTTGCAGATAGATCGGAAGGTGCGGATATCTCGCCGCGACTTCTTTGGCGTAGGCATAGTCACTCTCGTCGAAAACGACGAGCTTGAGCACGATTTGCGGCTTCTCTTGCGCCGCTTCGAGGCATGCATCAAACGCAGCCCAACGGGTCGTCATCTCGCTGGACGGCGGCTTTGGGCTAAGGGTCAGCACGTCAAGATCCGCAAACCACTCCCTCACCACGGAACCCTGCGTTTCCAGTGCAAAACGATAGCCCTCGCGATGGCCTCGTTCTATGAGGGGACCGAACGGCTGAATGGCCGGGTTGCCGCCTGACAAGGAGACCATAACCGGCCTGCCGCCGGAAAGCGCATGGACGGTTTGCCACACGGCATCGATCGGCATCGGTAGCCATTCATGGCGATACTGATTGTCCACCGCGTGAAGGCTGTCGCACCATGAACAGCGATAATCACATCCGCCGGTTCTGATGAACACCGTCGGCAAGCCGATGAGCACGCCCTCGCCCTGGATAGTCGGCCCGAATATCTCGCTCACACGGATTGCGGGATGCATGTCGGTCACGGACGGTATTCCGCCCAAGTTTTCGGTGTTTCGCTAACGCGCACGGCCGCGGTCTGCGGCAGACGTGCCTTGCACCATTCATAGAAATGTCTGGCCAGGCATTCCGCCGTGACCTTCTCATGTCCCAGCACGTCGTTGAGGTGCCGATGGTCGAAGCTCTCGTCAATGTAGCGTTTGAGCGGCGCCAGATCGTGATAGTCGCGCACGAAGCCGTGGGCGTCCAGTTCCTTGGCCGACAGCTCCACTACGACGACATAGTTATGCCCGTGCAGGCGCGCGCATTGATGGTTGGGAGGCAAGGAGGTGAGCTGATGCGAGGCCGAGAAGTGGAATTCCTTGCTGATGTGGAACATTACGCGCGCCTCCTGCGCAGCGCCTCAAGCCAGAAATCGGCGTCCTCGTAGTCGGTGGGATCAGCGTGCCCGGCGAGATGGAACGCTTCGCGCCGCTCGACGCAGGTCCCGCATCGTCCGCAGTGACGCACGCCGCCCTTGTAACAGGACCAGGTCTCAGCAAACGGGGTGCCGTATCTTGCGCCATCCGCAACAATGTCAGCTTTTCCGAGATTCACATACGGTGCATAGAGGCGTATCTGCGCATAGCCGTCGAGCGCGCGGTCTTGCATTGTCTGGAAAGCTTCAATGAAGGCCGGACGGCAATCGGGATAGATGAAATGGTCCCCACCATGCACGGCCGCCGCCACCGCTTCGGCGCTGTGGGCGGCGGCGAGACCGAAGGCGATTGCCAACATGATGGCATTGCGGTTCGGCACCACCGTAATCTTCATCGTGTCTTCGGCGTAGTGGCCGTCCGGCACGTCGATACTGCTAGTCAGCGCTGAGCCGGAAAGGCCACGGCCAATTTCGCCGATGTCGATGATCTGGTGCGGGACCTTCAGTCGCTGCGCGCAAAGAGCGGCGAAGCCCAATTCCTTCCTGTGCCGTTGGCCATAGTCGAAAGATAGAAGGCCGGTGAGTTCGTGCTCCGCTGCCACCATGTGAGCAAGGGAAACGGAGTCCAATCCGCCAGAGCAGACGGCGAGAGTCTTCATCATTGGTATCCTTGTTTTGACCGGGTAAGGCTGCGACCGGAGATTTCTCTGCGCCCCCACTACTCCAGCGACTCAGTTTTGTGAACCGGGAGAATTTGCGCTCAGCCCGATTGGAACGGGAGTGCGTCGCGTCCAACACGCGTGATCAATAAAAGTTGAGCGCTTCAGCAGTTTGTTTCGCATCGCGCCAACTTTCGCAACCTGCTGTCCGATCGTCGACTTCGAGACAAGGTGATGTTCGGCCGACATCGGCTGACTCTTAATTAAGCCGCAGAACACATGTTGGCTTTCTGGCCTTCGCTTGTGCGGTTGGCGAGGGCGACATGGATGCCAGCAAATTTGACATTGGCGACATCCGCCTGGAGAACCCTGCGCGGCGCGATTGAGGCCGCAGGCGAGCCTGCTCTAACTGCCGCCCTACAGTCCCGACTTCAATCCGATTGAGAACGCCTTCGCCCAACCTAAGGCGCTGCTGCGAGCAAAGGCCGAGATAACCATCAAGGCTCTATGGGACTGACGTTGCCCCAGCAGTTTTGAGTTCGTTTCCGGCGTGGGTTGTGCCCTGCTGGGCGGGTGAAGCGACGGGCGCTGGCGCGGAGCCTTTGGCATAGCGCAGCGCGAGCGACCGTCGCGGATTGAAGGTGCTGGCGAACTTGGCCGGGGTCTGCCAGGGGGGAGTGCGGCCGCGCGGTGTTGTAGTCGGCGTGCCACAGGGCGATGGCTACGCGCGCCTGAGCCAGCGAGGTGAACAGCGTCTCGTTGAGCAGTTCATCGCGCAGTCGGCCGTTGAAGCTCTCGATGAAGCCATTCTGCATCGGCTTGCCGGGCGCAATGTAATGCCATTCGACGCGGTTCTGATCCGCCCAGGAGAGGATGGCGTTCGAGGTGAACTCGCTGCCATTGTCGCTGACGATCATCCTGGGCCGGCCCCGCTCGGTGATGAGCCGTCCAATTCGCGGGCAACCCGCATGCCCGAGAGAGACGTATCAACGATGAGTGCGAGGCACTCTCTCGTGCAGTCGTCGACGACGGCCAGGATGCGGAAGCGGCGCCCGTCGGTGAGCTGGTCCGATACGAAGTCGAGCGACCAGCGCTCGTCGGGCCTCAGCGGCACCAGCATCGGCGCCCTGGTCCCGATCGCCCGCTTGCGGCCGCCACGGCGGCGACGGCGAGCTTCTCCTCCCGATAGAGCCGGAACAGCTTCTTGTGGTTCACGACCAGGCCCTCCCGCCTCAGCATCACGAGAAGACGCCGGTAGCCGAACCGGCGACGCTCCTGCGCGATCGGCCTTCATCCGCTCGCGAACCTCGCGGTCGTCCGGCCTGCTGGTCTGGTAGCGACCCGTCATGCGGCAACAGCCGATGGCTTTACACGCCCGCCGTTCGCTCATCCCGAAGCCTTCCTTCAGGCGAGCGACAGCTTTCCGCTTGGCGGCGGGCGTCACCATTTCTTTCCCACAAGGTCCTTCAACGCGGCATTGTCGAGCATGGCGTCGGCCAAAAGCCGCTTCAGGCGCGTGTTCTCGTCCTCCAGCGCCTTCAGGTCGCCGAGCCTCGGTGACATCCATCCCGCCGAAGCGGGCCTTCCAATTGTAGATCGAGGCGTCGCTGACCCCGTGCTTGCGGCACAGATCGCCAACCGATACCCCGGCCTCGTGTTTCTTCAAAATTCCGATGATCTGCTCTTCAGAGAAGCGGCTGCGTTTCATGTCCTGGTCCTCTGGATGGGCCAGAACGAACTTCAAACCGGATTAGATCAGAGGGGCAAGGTCAGGACGCCTCGGCGCGGTCGTCGACCTCTTCACCCCAGCCGAATGTGCCAACTACTTCAAAGCCGCAGGATATGACCTGGATCAGATAGGACGTGCTCCAATGGTTTACACCTGACACAGGAGTCCGGCCCCCACAACCGTTTCGCAATGAGGAGCAGCGCTGCCGCTGCTCCTCCAATCACACGACGGATTCACGATGCGGCAACTCGAGCCATGATTTCGGATCCAATGGCCGATGCGGTGTATAGTGAGGCATCCAGCGGCAAATCCCCAAATGCCAGTTGACACAGAAGATAATTAGCACCTGCCTCTTCCAGCTGATCAAGGAGAGCTTTTCGGACAGAATCTGCCGTTCCCACGACGCACAATTCACTTTCAATTGCTGCATCGAAGTTCAAAGGCAAGTTTGGTGGAGTGGAAATGGCATTTAGTTCGTATAGAAATTTGAAGCTATTGAGCCATCGTTCATAGGCAGGTGCTGCGAGCAAATACGCATCTGTTTCAGAACGCCCTATCACCACCATTCGGAGCAATCCAAGAAATGGCGCTTGCTGGCCAATGTCAGCATCGTGAATTCGGGCGGCGCGGAACGCGTCGGTAACGCTGCGAACAGAAGTGGAAGGTCCGACGCAGGCGATGTTTGCCCCATTCGCAGCGGCCCAGCTAGCCGGCTCGGGTCGATTGGTGGCGATCCATGTCGGCGGACGGGGATATTGGTGAGGTCTCAACGTCAGCGGAACATCTTTCAACTCAAAGTGGCGGCCCTGATAAGAAAGCGTCCCGCCTTTCATCGCATTGATGAGAATCTCACTGGCCTCCGCATACTGTTCTGGTGCTGCTTCTACAGCAACCCCGAAGTATCCCAATTCAGTGGGAGCAGAGCCGCGCCCTATGCCGAGTTCAAGCCTGCCGCCGCTCAACTGATCAAGCATGCAGATCTCCTCGAAGGCACGCAGCGGATGATAGAGCGCAAGTAGCATTACCATGGGACCAACACGAAGACTGCGGGTTCGCTGGGCGACGCTCGCTAAGAACAAATTCGGTGATGGACCTCTGCCATGCGGCGTACAGTGGTGCTCGGCGAGATGATACGCATAAAAGCCATAGCCATCGCACGCTTCTGCTAGGCTCAGCCGATCTGCATATTGTTGTGCGATGTCATCGCCGTTTTCGTCCAGATGATCGAAGATGCCGAAGGTCAGGCCCGAAGCGGAAATTTTCTTCAATTAATTGTTCTCCAAATTACCTATATTTATTCGCTAATCATCATAGCTCACGACATATCATTACTTGATGATTAATGTGAATCGACTTCATGCTTGTGAGCACCGCGATCCTTCTTAAAGTTCATACAGACGCGTTCGGCGGCAGCAAGGAATTTGTCCATCTGCTCTGTGGTGCCAATGCTGACGCGAATACAGTTCTTCAAATCTACGTCAGGAAAGCTGGCGATGAGGATCGCCTGCTCTTTCAACGCGGCTTGCCAGCATGAGCCCTCCTGTCCCGCCGGCACACGGGCCAGCAAAAAGTTTGCGTGGGAGGGTGTTACGGAAAAGCCAAGTTGCAACAGCGCCAGGGTCACTCGCTGTCGTTCATGCTTGATGTGCCTGTGGTTCTCTTCGTAGGCGTGGCGATGCGCAAGAATGCTTTTCCCGACCGCCTGCCCGATCACGTTCATGTTGAAGACATTCTGGATGTTGCGCAGCCTGCCAATGATTTCTGGGTGACCGAAACCGAAGCCGACTCGCACGCCAGCGGCAGCATAGCTCTTTGAAAAAGTCCTCAAGATCAAAAGATTCGGATGTCTATTGACGAGGCGCAGGGCATTGTCGGGTGCGAAGTCAACGTAGGCCTCATCCAAGACGACCAAGCGATCTGCTTGCTCCACAAGGCGTTCGATTTCGGCCACCGGCACGAATGTTCCGGTCGGATTGTTCGGATTAGCCAACAGAATGAACTTCGCGTCTTTTGCGGGGCCGGACAGCAGTTTTTCTATCGGCAGGGGATGAGCTTCGCTCGATGCGATTTCGAGAAACTCGGCACCCTGCAACATGGCAAGTTTACGGTTGAACGAAAATCCGGGCGACAGCATTGCCACTCTATCTCCTGGGGCGAGGAAAGCTCTGTAGATGAGTCCGAGCAGCTCCGACGAACCGTTGCCGGCAATCACCTGATCTTTGGAAAATCCGTAAGCATCGGAGGCAGCTGCCCTTAAGCTGAGATTGTCGTCTTCCGGATAAAGATACTGGTGTTCGATCGCAGCAATTGCACTTTGCATTACGCTCTTCGGCAACGGAAACGGGTTCTCGTTCGTATTTAGCTTAACGCAGTTTGCATCCGTCGCTGGTCCGTTGGACGAGAGAGCATCTAATTTGCTGGCCACCGGCGAAAAAAGCGAAAGCACGGTCTTCAGTTTTGCATCGCACATGTTCTTCTCCGTTTTTCAGTCCCGCAGGGCATGTGACATGAGGCAATCGTTGATCGTGACTTGATCGACGTTCGGCTATATCAGCGCTGCCTTCCCACCCTGGTGGGGATCGCCGACCACGGTTTGGATTTGACACCGGGAAGCTGTCGAGAACCTGATGACGACCCAACGTTTGGCCGACGGCCGATTCGGCGCAACAGACGGTGTTTCAACATCGCATC
This sequence comes from Mesorhizobium sp. M7A.F.Ca.CA.002.05.1.1, assembly GCF_003998335.1. Classification (NCBI taxonomy): domain Bacteria; kingdom Pseudomonadati; phylum Pseudomonadota; class Alphaproteobacteria; order Hyphomicrobiales; family Phyllobacteriaceae; genus Mesorhizobium; species Mesorhizobium sp. M7A.F.Ca.CA.002.05.1.1. The sequence continues at coordinate 17,991 of NZ_RZQI01000019.1, forward strand.
GTCCTCAAAGCCGCATGCAGGGCCTGCACGACAGCCCGTCTCCAGCGCCCGCAGATAGGTGGAAGCCGAAGTCTTGCCGAACCTCAGTTGCTCTGCCACCTTGGCCCACCGGACTGCCCTGTTTATGGGTCAGGCGCAGGATATCTCTGACGCTCGTTCGTCTTGCTTGCTTCCGTCTTGGCATGGGCTCTCTCGGTTTGCTGATGAGAGAGCCAAATACCGGCTCATCTGAGCATGAGACGCAGGCCTGACGATATGGAGCGTCGCTGGTGGCGCGCGTAGCCGAGAGGGTTCGCCTCGCTGGCGGGGCATGCAAGACGGCGCACCTCCTTAGCCATCCTGTCCCATCGTCTCAGATCGTGAGGCGCACCTTATAGTCGGTGAGGAGATCTTGCAGGGTCAGGTTACGCCCTAGCGCTTAAGGTTGTTGGTCGCACCGAGCAAGCGCGGGACCTGTCGACGGACAACAGCGGTGCCACTGCCGGCACTAGGTGTGAGCTTTCGAGAGGTTGTCCATTCGGACCGGACCGAGGAGACTGGAGTTACCACGCTTCAGCATCCATCGGAGGGTCCGAATGAACATCCACAAGAATGCCCGTCTCACACCGCTGCGT